>NZ_JAOWIG010000052.1:0-2853 GCF_030332245.1 Citrobacter sp. Cy070 | reverse complement strand
ACAGTGATGGCGGAAAGGATTTTCTGACGCTGCCTTATGAAGTCCTGGAGAATGATATCTGGATAGCATTCACGCAGTGTCCCTGGACGGAAAAAACGATGGAGCGTTACGCGGGCGATAGCGGTCAAAGGCAGCGCAGAATGCAGCGCCTGAGTTCCTCAAACTGGACGGCGCCCCAGGCTTCACAGCAAATAACAGAGGCAACCACAGCAAATCTCGCCAGGGTTCTGGATTACATCCCGGCGCAGGGCAGCCAGCTGTGTCCGGCAATGCGGTTACCGTATGGCACCCATACTAAAATCCGCGTCAGCCAGTGTGTGAGTGAACGCTATGCCATAGTCAAAGAGCCGGGGCCGCAGGAGACATTGTATCCGTGGAAGAACGGAGTGGCCGGAAATACAATCCGGCAGATGAAGGAACGGGGTGTGAAGCCAGACGGTTCCCCCGTGACACCGTTGCTGATGGCGTTGCATGATGCAGCAGGGATAGCGCATGAGCTGACGGGATGGACGAATGATGTCCTGGCGATGGCGAAGATATTTGGTGAAGAACGCGCCCTGGAGTTCTGCACCCAGGGTCTGATAAACGGTGTTGAGAATATTATAAAAAAGAGTGCTGAGCAGGATGTGGAACAGCAGCTCGCGGCAATGGGTGGTTCACTTTCAACATCTCGTGATATGGATTACGCATATGGAATGTATGTCTGGAATGAGGGACGAAAAGGTAATACGGATATTTTAAGCCGGGAGGAATTTGAGCGACAGTCGAAGAAAAGACAGGAACAGAATCTGAAAAGGTCGCGGGTGGCAAATAATCTGCGCAGATATAAAAGAAAGATAAAGCAAGAGTGTCTGGATTCGTTTATTAAATGTGGTGAGGACCTGACGCACAAAATCGATAAACAACTCGAAGTGATAATTGATTTGCGCTGCCAATGGCTTAAATCTCCGGGTTTTATTCGTACGCTGCAGGATTTTTATTCTGATCTTCCACAGGATAATTTGCATTTTCGTGAGGTTGCAGCTTTTGCAATGTCTGGATTAGGTGCGGCGAAATCTGGTGTGAGTTTACTGGATGACTGGATAAAAGATTATTCTACAACTGATGAAAACAACCTCGTCTGGCGTACTCATTTTTATAATGCACCTGAGTTAATGACGGTTGCCGAACCCTTGCTTGCCAGTGTGCGCAAAGGAGTGAGTCAGCCGGTTACAGAACAAAGTTTGTTGGCATTTTTTGAGTCAAAATCCGGTGACCTGGTTAAATTGTTCGAAGGGTTTAGTAAAGCAACTGCTGCGCTGGATGAGCCACCTGGAAATGATGCAGTCTGGTCAAAGCGGGTGTTGTATCAAGCTGATCAACATATGGCAACGCTGGGTTCCCGTTTATTTTCTGTTTCGGGTGTTGGGCCGAAACTGGACTCCATAAACGATCTTGTCGTTAAAACGCTCTGTTCTCTTTCGGCAGGTAAAACAGTAGCGGAAATAAAGTCTTTCTCGAGTAAATATTTTGGCTGGGCGACCGAGCGCAGCTACTATATAAACGAAATGCTCTTTGTTAATCCTCAAAAAGACAGAGTGTCAGGACGGTTAAAAGTTGCTCAGGTACGGTTCTCCGATCTGGAAAAGGCGACTGCAGACTTCAGTATCACGGGAGCGAAAAAAAATGCTTATCGTGCGACAAGTATCAATTTCCTGGTGCTCTTTTTTAATATGGTGGAGCTATATAACCAGGCAGATCATTTTAAACGAGATGACTTTTCCAGTTATGCCAAACTGGTCGCGGCGGGATTTGCCACCACGGGAGGCGCGATTGATATTGTCAGTAAAATGATGGATGTCATAAAAAAAGATGACAAATCATTTCCAAAACTGAAATGGGTGGGCGCCAGTTGCGCGATGCTCAATGCTATTGCATCGTTGGGGGCTGATTTTTCAGATGCCTACCAGTTAAAGGATGAAAGTTCAATAAATAAACAGTGGACATACGGAATACTATATTTGGGGAAAATACTGAATGATATAACAACTATTATTTCAGTCAGCGGCAAAGTTTTGCCTGCTTTAATGTCAAAATTTGGCTGGAGTACGGCCGTCGGCAGTATGGAGGTGTGGCTGGGGCGTGCAGCGATACCTACGGTGTATGCGCTGGGAATTGAGTGGATTGGTGTTCTCTCGTCCTGGCAGTTCGCTTTGTTTCTGGTGGTAGTGGACTATGCCCTGAAAGAGTATTTTTTTGAAGATGAAATTCAAATCTGGCTGCAGAACACGCTGTTTGGCGAAAAATTCTCGACAGATATTGATAGCTGCTCAGAAGAAAAAAAAGCAGAACTTATAGTGAAATGTGGAAAATCGCTGACGGAATGCTTACGTAAAATAGAATCTTCCAATAAAAACAAATAAATCAAATTTATTAATAAAATTATTAAATAGATGCCAGTATGGTCATATCCACATATTGCGGGAATAAATTATGGAAAAAGAGCTGAAATTCTCGGACGGATTGCGAAGAAGCCTCGAAGGCAGCAATAAAAAATATCCGCTGCATAACTATCTGCAGCAAAAAAGTGAGCTGGCGCGAACGCAGGACATTCTGCGCAATATCGAGGCCAGAAATGAAAAAGGAAAATGGCTGGCACATTTTCGCCTGAAAGAGAAAGAGCTGCTGGAGGCGCTGAAAAATGCTCCACCGGACCCGGTACTGCCGCCTCCAGCACCGCTGATTAAAGTTCGGGGGGTCATTGAAAAACTGACGCAGCGGCGGGTGGTGCAGCATTTCGACGTTCTGTCCTACCCGGAAGGAAGCGCCTACTACGCCCGCTATAAAAAGAAGATGGCGGCGTCGGCGGTGGTC
>NZ_JAOWIG010000051.1:0-271500 GCF_030332245.1 Citrobacter sp. Cy070 | reverse complement strand
TATGCGCGAGGTTACCGACTGCGGCCTGAGTTTTTTAAGTGACGTAAAATCGTGTTGAGGCCAACGCCCATAATGCGGGCAGTTGCCCGGCATCCAACGCCATTCATGGCCATATCAATGATTTTCTGGTGCGTACCGGGTTGAGAAGCGGTGTAAGTGAACTGCAGTTGCCATGTTTTACGGCAGTGAGAGCAGAGATAGCGCTGATGTCCGGCAGTGCTTTTGCCGTTACGCACCACCCCGTCAGTAGCTGAACAGGAGGGACAGCTGATAGAAACAGAAGCCACTGGAGCACCTCAAAAACACCATCATACACTAAATCAGTAAGTTGGCAGCATCACCGGAAGGTTGCTCTTAGTTAATTCAGTTTAGCCTGTAGCATGCTCTGTACGCGAAGTGGTCGCGAGTTAATGGTTTAGTTAGCTCGCGACCTGTTATTGTCAGTGAGATGTCGTGCTTGTTGCGTTTTGTATCGGCAGTTTCCCGGCTCTCAGTAGCACCATCTCTTGCTTGCACAGCAGTACGACAGCCTGACGAGCCTTCATTCGACGGGAGGTGAGGGCTTTTTTCACCGTACGGCGATCCGCACCCATTTCCAGCATCTGAAAACATAACTGGGATAGCACATGTCTGTATTTCATTGAAAATTCACTTTATTACGTTTTATAGCACCGGCAGTAGATCGCCATTTTACAACGATCCGCACGATCATGACTAATCGCACTATAAATGC
Source organism: Citrobacter sp. Cy070 (assembly GCF_030332245.1). Classification (NCBI taxonomy): domain Bacteria; kingdom Pseudomonadati; phylum Pseudomonadota; class Gammaproteobacteria; order Enterobacterales; family Enterobacteriaceae; genus Citrobacter; species Citrobacter sp. Cy070. Next base: position 270,767 of record NZ_JAOWIG010000051.1, on the reverse strand, counting down.
ATTAATTGCCTGAATTCTTTTACTTTGCTCCGGCTAACCGGGATTTCAAATTCCAGATCTTTTAATCGCAAAATATAGGTGTTGTTAAACCACGGTTCGATCTCGCGGATTTTGTTCAGGTTTACGCAGAATGAGCGGTGGCAGCGGAAAAAATGTGAAGCAGGCAGTTTGCTGCAAAATTCGGTGATGTTCATCGGCATGACATACGATTCGCGTCGCGTGTAGACGAAGGTCATCTTTTCATGGGCTTCAGCGTAGTAAATATCGTTGATTGGCGTAACGATGATCCGCTCGTCTTTGATCAGGTTGATCGTATCGTTTTCACGCATCACCGGGCTGGTAAGGGGGGTTCCTGTTTGCTGTTGCTGCCAGGCTGCCTCCAGTTTTTGCAACATGCTGACAATCCGTGATTCCTGGTACGGTTTCAGAATGTAGTCAAACGCTTCCAGTTCAAAGGCTTCAACAGCGTGTTCTTTCCAGGCAGTAATAAACACAATAAAGGGTTTATGCGCGAACTGACTGATGTTTTGCGCCAGCAGCACACCATCCAGTGACGGAATATTAATATCCAGAAAAATAGCGTCAACGCGGTTGTGCTGCAGGTATTTAAGCACATCCAGACCGTCGTCAAATGTGCCGACAATCTCCATCTGGCTGTGCTCTTTTATCAGCCAACTAAGTTCCTGTTGGGCCAGGAATTCATCTTCAACAATGATGACTTTCACAACTTAACTCCTGGTTAAAGCAATAATGTGGCCGGGGCTGCTGCAGGTGAGTGCTGGTTTGGCACGTAAAAAGCAATCTCTGTGCCAGGCTCAAGACGGCGGATATGTAGCCCTTCGCCGTACAGGAGTTTAACGCGGTGATGCACATTCAACAGGCCAATTTTATTGCCCGGCATTTCATTGGACTCAACGCGTTCAATGACTTTTGGATCGATACCATGACCGGTATCTCTGACGGCAATGCGCACCCGATTACCACATTCCGCCACGCTGATAGTGACCACACCTTTCCCTTTGCAGGGTTGGATCCCATGAACGATGGCATTTTCAACCAATGGCTGAATCAGCAGGCTGGGAATAAAACAGCTGACCTCTTCATCAATATCATAAATAACCGTCAACTTATCGCCAAAACGGGCCTGCTCAATGGCAATGTAATCCTTAATTTGATACAGCTCTTTCTTGATGTCGATCTGCTCATCATCTTTTAATTCAATATTATAGCGAAGATAGCGAGATAAATTAAAAATGAGCTGGCGTGCAGTGTCCGGGTTAAGCCGCACTGACGATGAGATCGCGTTTAACGCATTAAACAGGAAATGGGGATTTATTTTACTTTGTAGTGCCCGCAACTCTGCCTTATTTGCCATTTCACGTAGCTGCTCGGCACGGGAAACCTCAAGCTGAGTTGAGATAATTTGTGACAGGCCGATAGCCATTTCTTGTAATGAGGAGGTGATCTGGTGGGCATGGCAGTAGTAGATTTTCAGCGTACCGGTGACCACACCTTTTTCCCACAACGGTATTACCAGCATGGAGTGTATTTCCGGCGTGCGATGTGCTTCATCATTGTTCTTTATGATGATTTTTCCGTAATTTATCGCCTGCTGGGTGGTAGGGCTAACGAAATCATCGTTATCGTGGTAGTTCAGTTCACCCACGCCGACATAGGCCAGAACGTGCTGGGTATTGGTGATCGCGACGGCATCTGCATGAATATCATGGCGAATAATCTCGCACACCTGGCGTAGCGACTCGCTATTGACCTGACGAAAAAGCGGCAGGGTTTTGTTAGCGATATCCAGCGCCAGTTTAGCCTGTTTTGCCGCACTGGCTTCTTTCTCTCCTTCCACGCTTTGTACCAGCATGACGATAAAGCCGATACAGACGCTGCCAAGGATCATTGGGATACCGATTTTCGAGACAATATCCAGCCCCAGTTCGGTAGTGGGGGCCCAGGCGACCACCAGAATCATGGTCAATGACTCGCAAAGCATCCCGCCTAAAATACCGGCGCGCCAGTGTTGCGCCTTAGGGATTTTTCGGTTGATCCAACCTGCAATACAGCCAGCAAGGATACTGGTAATAAAACAGGGAAGGGCGGTAACACCTCCAATATCAATCAGATAACGGTGTGTACCCGCGATGAGTCCGGTAATGATACCGACCCATGGGCCGAACAGAATTCCTCCTGACATCACGGCAATAATACGCACGTTCACCAGTGAGCCTTCTACCGGTACACCAGACCAGGTGCTGAACAGTGCAAACATGGAGAAAATGGCAGTAACGGCGAGCAGCTCTTTCACCGAGTGGGCTGACTTGTGCAACAGTTCGCGGAACAGGCGGATACGAATCAGGAAAAACAGACAGAACAGCATCAGCGCTGCCCGATCAAAGACCGCCAGCAGCATATTGAATATTTCGTGCACAGGTGACTCTTGCGAAGGGGTTAAACCTCTATGATAGGTAACCTGAGGCAGGATGACCAGCATCCCTGTCAGCATGGACTAATGAGGAAAAACCACAACATTAAAAGGGGATTGTTGCATGATTGTTGTATTTACAATATATCTCCAGAGAAGGCGGACCTCAATGTAATGTATTTAACAACAAAATGTTAATAATTGGTGATTTCATAAGAGTTGGATATTCATGAATTTCCCGTTTTAGAAATGTTGTTCCTCTTTTATGCCGATAAAAAATATTTTGCTGTACCTCTCGACAGAAGGAAATTAATCAGGCTATTTTCTAAATGTGCCACCATCGTGGCAGCGTCGCTCGGACGGTCCGGGCGCTAACGTACATCTGAGGATATTATGGCTGATTCCCGCCCTGAACGTCGTTTTACGCGTATTGATCGTCTTCCCCCTTACGTTTTTAACATTACCGCTGAACTGAAGATGGCTGCGCGTCGGCGCGGCGAAGATATTATCGATTTCAGCATGGGGAACCCGGATGGGGCCACGCCTCCTCACATTGTCGAAAAACTGTGTACCGTGGCGCAGCGCCCGGATACCCACGGTTATTCAACATCGCGCGGTATTCCTCGTTTACGTCGGGCTATTTCTCGCTGGTATCAGGAACGCTATGACGTCGAGATCGATCCTGAATCCGAAGCGATTGTAACAATTGGCTCCAAAGAGGGGCTGGCTCACCTGATGTTGGCTACATTGGATCACGGCGACACGGTTCTGGTGCCTAATCCCAGTTACCCCATCCATATTTATGGTGCCGTTATCGCCGGAGCACAGGTGCGTTCCGTGCCGCTGGTGGAAGGGGTCGACTTCTTTAATGAACTGGAGCGCGCGATTCGCGAAAGCTACCCGAAACCGAAGATGATGATCTTAGGCTTCCCGTCCAACCCGACGGCGCAGTGTGTCGAACTGGAGTTTTTCGAAAAGGTCGTCGCACTGGCTAAACGCTACGACGTGCTGGTGGTTCATGACCTGGCCTATGCCGATATTGTCTACGATGGCTGGAAAGCGCCATCGATTATGCAGGTTCCGGGTGCCCGTGATGTTGCCGTTGAATTTTTCACCTTGTCGAAAAGCTATAACATGGCGGGGTGGCGCATTGGCTTTATGGTTGGCAATAAAACGCTGGTAAACGCACTGGCGCGCATTAAGAGCTATCACGATTACGGAACGTTTACACCGCTGCAGGTAGCCGCTATTGCCGCGCTGGAAGGCGATCAGCAGTGCGTACGGGATATCGCTGAGCAATATAAGCGTCGTCGCGATGTGCTGGTCAAGGGGCTGCATGAAGCGGGCTGGATGGTTGAAATGCCAAAAGCGTCGATGTACGTGTGGGCGAAAATTCCAGAGCAGTACGCCGCAATGGGGTCGCTTGAATTTGCCAAAAAATTGCTGAATGAGGCGAAGGTTTGTGTTTCGCCGGGGATTGGCTTTGGGGACTATGGTGATACACACGTGCGCTTTGCGCTCATTGAAAACCGTGACCGTACTCGCCAGGCAATTCGCGGCATCAAAGCAATGTTTCGCGCGGATGGTTTGCTGCCTGCCAGTGCGAAATCGACCACGGAAAGTACCGACTGATAACACGATTCCTCAAACGCAAACAGGAGCCAAATGGCTCCTGTTTTTTTGCTGCGTCTTTTTATTTAGATCATCAGGGCGAAAGTACCGGCCCAAACGATGACCATAAAAGAAATGCCCATAAAGAAATATTTCACTTTTCATCTCTCCGCGTACCTGGGGTACGTCTCAATGAACATATGCTTACCTGACAGAGAGCTGATGCGAGCATAAACGAAAGGGAGAATACCCCGCGCTTACTTGGCTGCATCACCTCAGAATTCTGAGCTTTAATGCTCCAGACGGCGCTAATGTACGCCTAAAAATGAGGTGAAACAAGAGGCATTTTTTTATTTAATTTTAGTAACTTACAAGTGTCGTGATTCGGCGACAGTTTAATTTCTGACGGTAATAAATTGCTATTGAGCGACGTGACTGTTACTCAGAGAATTCTCATATCACCTTAAGGTTAATGCGGTTAATTTTTCGCGGAATTTGATAATGAAAAGGTTAAAAATGACCAGATTAATGATGTTAGCACTTGTTCTTGCGCCATTGACGTCAATGGCGGCTGCACCGCAAGCGTTCAATTTCAGCTGCGCAAGTATTGGTGGTGTGAATAGTGATGGTAAAGGCAATGTATGGATTAATGGCGCAAAAGCGACCATTAAAAGCTTCAATGAAAATTACTGGGAGGCGAAGAGCGGTAAAAATACCGTCTCAATTTCCAGAAAAGATGACGGAAACCCGGAAGTATCCTGGGCTGGCCCAAACCGCAAGCATGGGATTTGTCAGCCTGAGGATAATGTTGATTATTCTCCGGCGAAAAAATCGGCCAACGCCGGTCCGTCTTACTCTTGCTCTGCGGTTCAAAAGGGAAGTGCGGAAGATATTATTTGCCAGAGCCCGTCGCTTTCTGCAATGGACATGAAATTGAACGGGATTTTTAAACAGGCACTGGCTAAATCGAAGAATGACCCGATGCTTAAAGCGGAACAGCGCGGGTGGATCAAAGGACGCAACGAGTGCTGGAAGGAGAAGGATAATGAGCCAGCCTGCATTGCCCGAAGCTATAATGAGCGAATGACTGAACTCCAGAACAAGTGGGGCGTTAAGTAATTCAGCCGTAGAAAAAAAGAAAGGCCATTCGGCCTTTCTTTTTAGACATATAGCGAGGCTTCACCCATCGGGCGCGTTTTGAAGCGACGGTGGATCCAGAGATACTGCTCGGGGGCGCGCATGATCTCTTTTTCGATAATTTTGTTCATATAGGCCGCGGCCAGGTTTTCATCTTTCGGGTAACCTTCCATTTCTGGCGTGATAAACAGACGGTAGCCGGAGTTACCAGATTTTCTCACCATGGTGACGGTCAGCATTTTCGCCCCCGACAAACGTGACAGCACGTAGGTACCGTTGGTTGTCGCAACATCTTTGACGGCGAAGAATGGCGCAAATGAACTGCCTTTACGGCCATAATCCTGATCGGGCGCAAACCATACGGCTTCCCCTTTTTTCAGTGCGCCGACAATGCCGCGCAGATTATTTCTGCCGATCATGGCTTTGTTCGAGCGCATACGGCCGCGGGTTTGTATCCACTCCATTAATTTGTTGTTGTGCGGGCGGTAGGTTGCCATCATTGGCTGGCAAAGCCCCATCACGCGGCCCCCCAGTTCCAGCGACATAAAATGCACGCCTACTACCATTACGCCACGGTTATGCGCCTGAGCGCGTTGCAGGTTGTCCAGACCTTCAACATCAAACCATTTACGCACCCGGCGATCTGGCCAGAACCAGGCCATACCGGTTTCAAGCAGAGCCATGCCGAGTGAGCGGAAGTTTTCGTCGACCAGTTTGTTCCTTTCTTCTTGCGACAGATTCGGGAAACAGAGTTCGAGATTTTTATGGGCAATGGATTCCCGGCGCTTTAAAAATGGGCGCGCCAGCGTACCTGTACGGGTGCCCAGAAAACATAAAACAGGATAAGGGAGTTGCACCAGTAACCAGAGCACACCGACACCGAACCATGTGAGCCAGTAGCGCGGATGCAAAAACGCGCGCGAAAATTTACATTGGGGGAACATAAGCACCTGTTGTTGGTACGAAAATAATGTATCGCGAAGATTCTTTGTCTACAGCGTTACTCTCTGTCACTGAACAGTTAGGTCACTATGAGCGACAATGGTTCCTGTAAAGAGTGTAAAACTGAGTCAGGACAAACCACGAGGGGTATGAATGATCGGACGCACAATGTACACCCGAAGATTAATGTCATCCAGAAATAATTCCTCAAGTTTCGTAAATGTTTTTTGGTCGATAAAAAGCAAGAATAGACTTATAGATAATATGTTGTTTTTATGACGATTAAATAAAGGTCAATGGAGAATGCCCGGTTCAGAAAATGAACAGTTATTGTAGCGAAAATGTTGCTCGAATTGCGAACGGATAGGAATTGTCTTAGACTATAAACTCAAGGATGTGTAAGGACTTACGTCGATTTTTACGGCAGACAGGAGGTAACGCTATGTTCTATTTTTGGACTTTCCTCGCATTGAGCATTCTGTGCGTTAGTTGCTATATTTGGCAGGTAATGGGCGCTGCCGCGTCAATTAGTTCTTTTTTCGGCATGGCTATCCTTACGGCATTAATTTATTTCTTTACCATACGGTTGACTGACGGAAACGAAATGGTAACGGGACTGTTTCTTTTTCTTGCCCCGACATGCGGATTGATCATTCGCTTTATGGTGGGGGACAATAAGCATTAAATCGCAGGTTCATAACTGAAACGCAATTATGTACCACATTGACTGATTTTCTGGCTTCCATCTGAGCAAACTAAAGTGCCAGCATCGCTGGCACTTTTTTCTCTCTAAAGCCGATTACCTGGCATCAGCAAGCTGCAACTCCGTGTCCTGTTGTTGGGCATTTTTTCGTTGTTGTTCGAGTTCCAGCGCCCCGCGGTGAGACAGATAGCAGAACAGAATGCAGCAGACAATCCCGCCCATCAACAGATAGAAACCGCCATGCCATCCCATTTTATCGACCATGACACCAAACAGACTGGTTCCCAGCGATGCACCAAAAATGTAGCTCATAAAACCGCGTAATCCGACCGCCGAACCGACAGCAAAGCTGGGGACGATTTCCATGGTCTGAACAGACGCAAGGAACTGGGGCACATAGATCAGGCACCCGACGATGGCGGCAAAAATAGTGACCATCAGCAGGGATTCACTTTTCCAGTAACCGATCAGGCAGACGAAGATCAGCGCCATACAAATCATGGCCAACGGCATGCGACGACCTTTAAACAGTTTATCGGTCAGCCAGCCCGCCAGCAGTGTGGAAGGAATTGCGGCCCATTCGAAAAACAGGAACGCCACACTCATTTGTTCTTTCGAGAAATGTTTTTCAGTTAACAGATAAATCGGTAACCAACTGATCATGCCAAAACGCACCATATAGACAAAAACATCTACCAATGAAACATACCAGGCATTTTTGTTACGCAGCACGTAGGTGCAAAAAATTTGAAAGGCGCTCATGTTTTCCGGTGCCTGGGTTACGTGCCGGGCATTTAACACGACTTTTTCTTCCGGCATCATCTGTTCCAGAGCAGGCAAGCCTTCTTCGCGCGGTGAGCCTTTGCCCAACATCAGAACAATAAAAGCAAACAGCACCGCGACACAGGCTGGGACAATATAGCTGGCGCTTTGCCAGTGTTCGCTGCCGAGAATGGCAAAAGCGGCGCCAACAATGGGGGCGACAATACCGCCACCGACGTTGTGTGAGATATTCCAGAATGCGCCAACGCGTCCGCGCTCTTTGCGTGGGAACCAGTTGGCGATGGTAATAAACGAGGGACCGACGCCCATCCCCTGGAACAGTCCGTTGAAGACGACCAGTGCGGCAAAAATCCAGAATCCGGTGCTGAACCCTAAGCCAACGTTGACAATGGCGCACAGGATCAGGCCGCAAGCCATAAAGACTTTCGGGCTGGCTTTGTCTGCCAGGCTACTCATGATGCCTTTACTGATCCCATAGGCAATTAGCATACAACTGCTGAGTAAACCAATCTGTGTTGCGCTGAGATCCAGATGTTCTTTCAGGTACGGGGTAGAGAGGGTGAAGTTATTGCGTACAATATAATACGCAAGATAGCCAAGAAATACGCTAAGTAACGCCTGAATGCGGTATCGACCATAAGTCTCCTGAATTTTCTCTTCCGGGACTTTATTTGCCGATGGCCCTGTCTTAAATATTGATAACATATCATCACCTAAATTTATATTGATGTGAATATCAGGATTTTTCGCAGTGAAGAGTGAAATAGATGGCTAAGAAATTCAAATTGAAGAAATGTGTCACTATTGACTCAATTTGCTGAAAGCGGGGCTGATTTTGACCTTTTTGAATTATGGTGAGGCCAGAGCTATTATTCTTAATGCATTTTTATCATCAGCATGTGCGGGTATTAACAAATTCAAACGACATTTTCAGGTATTCTTTATCTCTGTTATCGCATTCCGTCTGGTTATTTTGATAGCAGTTTTATCTTTTCCATGTGTCGTGATAAACGGGTAAATTTTGTCTCAATATTATTTTTCGAAGATGTTGGTATTTATGAGCAGGATCACAAACAGACTTTTCTGTCGGGGTAGTTTGTTGGCGCTCTCACTGTGTTTTATGTCGCTGTCGGCGACCTGTCTGGCACAGGGGAAGGAGCTGGTGATGGCGACGACGTTTTCCCCGGGGGCAACGGCCTGGATTATTCAGCGCTGGCAAACGGAGCCGGGGTCAGTGATGATCCGCACGCTAAACCGGACCAGTTCTTCTCTCGAACAACTGCTCGATACCGCGAATGCGGAGAACGTTGACCTGATTTTGACCTCTTCGCCGATGCTACTGCAGCATCTTCAGGAGCATCAGAAACTTGCTCCTTTTGATAATGCATTGCCGGAAAGCCAGCGTCTGGTGCCAGAGTCAATACGGTCGACGTCTGTAGCCGTGGCTCTCTCGGGATTTGGTCTGCTGATTAATCGTTCAGCACTGACGGCGCGACATCTGCCACCACCGACGGACTGGGGTGATTTAACGCATCCTAAATATCAAAATGCCCTGCTGATGAGTAGCCCATCGCGCTCCGATACCAATCACCTGATGGTTGAATCACTGCTGCAACAAAAAGGGTGGCAAGAAGGTTGGGCGACATTGCTGGCCAGTGCCGGGAACCTGGTGACCATCTCATCACGCAGCTTTGGTGTTGCGGACAAAATTAAGAGCGGATTGGGCGTTGCGGGACCGGTTATTGATAACTATGCCAATCTGCTGCTCAATGACCCCAATCTGACTTTTACTTACTTCCCACACTCGGCGGTCTCGCCGACCTACGTAGCCGTGCTGAAAAACAGCCCGCGTGCCAATGAAGCACAACGTTTTATCCGCTATTTATTGAGCCCGGAAGGGCAGCGGATCCTTGCAGATGCGAATACCGGTAAATATCCGGTAACGTCGCTGGCAGCAGATAACCCGCGTGCAGCCCAACAGGCCATTTTGATGAAACAGCCACCGCTTAATTACCGTCTGATCCTGAAGCGTCAACAACTGGTCCAGAGGATGTTTGATACGGCCATCAGTTTCCGCCTCGCGCAGCTTAAGGATGCCTGGCGAGCGCTGTACAGTGCGGAAACTCGTCTGAAACACCCGTTACCTGAAATCAGAGCGCTGTTAACCCAGGTCCCAATCGACGCCAGGAACAGCGAAGATGAAGCCTGGCTTGCTCAATTCGATAATAAAAGCTTTGCTGAACAGCAAATGATGGAGTGGCAACTCTGGTTTCTTAAAAACCAGCGCCTGGCGATATCAAAACTGGAAGAACTACAATGAAAGGCGGTTCGCTATGGCAACGTCTTCGTCAGCTCAGCATCAGCAGCAGTTTGCGGGGGGCTTTTTTGACGGGGGCTTTACTGACGCTGAGCGTGAGCTGTGTCAGTTTGTATTCCTGGCATGAGCAAAGCTCGCAAATCCGCTATTCGCTCGATGACTATTTTCCGCGCGTACATTCCGCTTTTTTGATTGAAGGGAATCTTAACCTGGTTGTCGATCAGCTTAATGAATTCCTGCTTGCCCCCAATACGACCGTACGGCTGCAACTGCGTAATCAGATCATCGAACATCTGGACAAAATTGAACTGCTGAGCCGGGGATTGCAACCCGCGGAACAGCAACAGCTGGCGGTGATTTTGCAAGATAGCCGGGCATTGATGACCGAGCTGGACAGGGTGCTCTACAACATGTTCCTGGTACGCGAAAAAGTCAGCGAACTTTCCGCGCGAATCGACTGGTTACATGATGATTTCACGACCGAACTGAACTCTCTGGTGCAGGATTTCACCTGGCAGCAGGGAACGTTGTTGGATCAAATTGAAGCGAAAAATGGCGACGCGGCGTTGTACCTGAAACGCGCCAGGGAGGTGCAGAATGAGCAGCAACAGGTGTACACGCTGGCAAGAATTGAAAACCAGATTGTCGATGATTTACGCGACAGGTTGAATGAACTGAAGTCAGGTAGCGACGACGGCATGCTGGTCGAGAATCATATTCGCTATCTGGAAAATCTGAAGAAAACGGCGGATGAAAATATTCGCACCTTGGACGACTGGCCCAGTACTATCACGTTGCGGCAAACCATCGACGAATTGCTGGAAATCGGGATGATGAAAAATAAAATGCCCGATACGATGCGCGATTATGTCGCGGCGCAAAAAGCGCTGGTTGATGCCAGTCATGCCAGAGAAGCTACACTTGGTCGTTTTCGAACATTGCTTGAGGCTCAGTTGGGAAGTAGCCATCAACAAATGCAGATGTTTAACCAGCGACTGGAGCAGATTGTTCGCGTTAGCGGCGGGCTTATTTTGCTGGCGACGCTGTTGGCGCTGCTTCTTGCCTGGGGACTCAACCACTACTTTATCCGTTCACGGTTGGTGAAGCGTTTTACCGCGCTCAACCAGGCCGTGGTGCAAATTGGTCTTGGCAGAACCGATGCCTCGATCCCGGTTTATGGTCGTGATGAGCTAGGGCGCATTGCGGGGTTACTGCGCCATACGCTGGGTCAGCTCAATACGCAAAAAAGTCAGCTTGAACAGGAAGTGGCAGAGCGTAAGGAGATTGAAGCCGATCTGCGAGCGACCCAGGGCGAATTGATTCAGACGGCGAAACTGGCGGTGGTCGGACAGACCATGACCACGCTGGCCCACGAAATCAATCAACCACTGAATGCATTGTCGATGTATCTGTTTACTGCGGGCAGGGCAATTGAACAGGAGCAGTTGGCGCAGGCCAGAAGCACGTTAACCAAAGCCGAAGGACTCATTACCCGTATCGATGCCATTATCCGCTCATTGCGACAGTTTGCGCGCCGGGCCGAGCCGGGGGCACCGCTGCATCCGGTCGATTTACGGCAAACCTTCAGCGCGGCCTGGGAGTTATTGTCTATGCGGCATAAACCGCAGCAGGGTACGCTTTCGCTGCCGGTTGAGCGCGTGTGGGTTATGGGCGATGAGGTGAGAATTCAGCAAGTTCTGGTAAACATACTGGCAAATGCGCTGGATGCCTGTCCGGTTGCCGCGAAGATTGACGTTCACTGGCAGGTCGAGGGCAGCACGGTGTGTGTATTTGTCAGCGATAATGGCCCCGGCTGGCCTGGTGCGCTGCTACCGTCGCTATTAAAACCGTTTACCACCAGTAAGGATGTTGGTCTCGGTATTGGGCTATCAATTTGTGTCTCGTTAATGACGCAGATGAACGGCGAGCTACGCCTGGCATCGACACTGGGGCGCAATGCCTGCGTGGTACTGCAATTCAACCTGACGGATGTAGAAGATGTTGAGTGATGAATATTCTGTTCTGCTGATTGATGATGATGCCGATGTCCTTGATGCTTACACCTTGTTGCTTGAGCAGGCAGGCTATCGGGTATGCGCGTGCAATAACCCCTACGATGCCCGAAATTGGCTACAGGCTGACTGGCCCGGTATCGTCCTGAGTGACGTGTGTATGCCTGGCTGTAACGGTATCGAACTGATGGCTCTTTTTCATCAGGATGATAACCAGCTGCCGATCCTGCTGATTACCGGACATGGTGATGTGCCGATGGCGGTGGATGCGGTGAAAAAAGGGGCATGGGATTTTCTGCAAAAACCGGTCGATCCCGGTAAGCTGCTGTTGCTGGTTGCACAGGCATTGCAGCAGCGAAAATCTGTGATTGCCCGTCGTCATTACTGCCAGCAAAAGCTGCAGGTTGAACTGGTTGGCTACAGCGACTGGATAAATCAGTACCGTCAACGGCTGCAGCAACTGGCAGAAACGGATCTTGCCGTCTGGTTTTATGGGGAACCCGGGACGGGACGTATGACGGGAGCCCGTTATTTGCATCAGCTGGGACGTAGCGCCCAGGGGCCGTTTATCCGCGCAGAACTCACCGCCGGGAACACGGCTCAGCTCGGTGAGCTGATTGCTCAAGCGCAAGGTGGGACGCTGGTATTAAGCCATATAGCGTGTCTGACGCGCGAGCAGCAGCACCATTTGGTTCACCTGCAAAGTCAGGAGCGGCGCCCTTTTCGGCTAATTGGTGTTGGCACGACATCGCTGGTGGAACTGGCGGCAACAAACCAGATCGTGGCCGAACTCTATTACTGTTTCGCCATGACGCAAATCGCCTGCCAGCCTCTATCCCTGCGCCCGGACGATATTGAACCGCTATTTCGCCATTACCTGCAAAAAGCCTGTCTGCGTCTGAACCACCCCATTCCGGAGGTCGACGGGGAATTGCTAAAAGGGATGCGACGTCGTGTGTGGTTAAGTAATGTGCGAGAGCTGGCAAACGCCGCAGAGCTTTTTGCCGTTGGGTTGCTGCCATTGGCGGAAACCGCTAATCCGCAGTTGCATATGCCGGAACCGACACCGTTGGATCGCCGGGTTGAAGAGTATGAGCGGCAAATCATTACCGAAGCGCTAAATATTCATCAAGGGCGTATTAATGAAGTGGCAGAATATCTGCAAATCCCGCGTAAAAAACTGTATTTGCGGATGAGAAAATACGGGCTAAGTAAAGAGCATTATAAGTTCTAGAGAGAAGAGGTGCGGTTATGATAAGGGCAATTGAATGAACATCTGAGTCGTCACCTCATTATTAGAAAAAATGCCGGACTCATTATCCGGCATTTTTCGCTTACCACATTAAATCGTCAGGTACGACGAAGTCAGCATACGGATCGTCTTCGTCCTTCGCTTCCTGACTCAGCTCGCAATTTAAGACGATGTAGCTGTCGTCGCGCTGCGCAATTTTATCGGCAACGACGGCCGGGATAATAGCATATTCGCTGTCACGCTCGCTTTCAGCAGTCAGCCGGGCAATAGCCAGACGTCCTTTAATCAATTGCGCCTGTGTCACCTTATCCACGTAGATTTTTTTAATCAGATTATTATCGGTGAAGTTATACCCAATATCACCTTTGGAAATGGTGATTTTGTTCATTTCAATAAGCTGCTTAATCTGCGCTTTGTATTCTTTCGATAGCGTCGCTTGTTTCTGTTGATCGCTTAACTGCTTATCCCGTTCAATTTGTGCTTTTTTATTCTCTTCAACCGCTTCTCTGGCTTCACGGGCCTGAACGCGTGATTTTTTCGCCGTTCTCTGCACTTTCGCCATTTTTTTGCTGGAAACTAAGCCAGCTTTCAGCATCTGTTCTTGTAGGGTGAGTTTTGTCATTTTTGCATCTGATCCAATAAAATCGTTGTCAGGATTATAACCTTAACGTCCAACGGGATGCCAGAATACGGGGTTTGCCAAACTGGTCTGGCTCCTGTCTGGCATCGCGAAATGCTCAGGCGCTAAACGGCGGAGGAGAAACTGTGTGGAGCTATGGCAAGTACCGTGATGGTGAAATAAAACAGAGCGTTGCGTTCTAGATGTGATGGTGTCCCCTGCAGGAATCGAACCTGCAACTAGCCCTTAGGAGGGGCTCGTTATATCCATTTAACTAAGGGGACGAAGCGGCATGAGTATAGCGTTTTTTACTCTCAACGGTAAGTCTCAGGCTGCCTGACTGCTCAAACAGTCGCCATTCAGGTCTGTTTTTTCTGGTTTTTCTGCGGTTGTGCTTCCCGCTTTGCTTGCAACCTGGCTTCTTCCTTGCGTTTATTGCTCATATCGTTGCGGATCTGCGCGTGGCTCATCAGCGCGAAGATAAACGTCCCGCCACAGATATTCCCGGCCAGTGTCGGTAAGGCAAAAGGCCAGAAAAAGTCGCCCCAGTGCAGTGTGCCAGTAAAGACCAGGTAGAGAATTTCAACGGAACCCACGACGATATGTGTGGTATCGCCTAAGGCAATCAGCCAGGTCATCAGGACAATGACGACAATCTTTGCGGCTCCGGCGGCGGGAAATATCCAGACCATCGTGGCAATCAACCAGCCGGATATAATGGCATTGGCAAACATCTCCGTCGGGCTATTTTTCATTACATCCATGCCTATTTTGACGAAGGCGTCGCGGGTCGCCTCATCAAAAATCGGCATGTATTCAAACGCCCATGCCGCAACCCCGGTGCCCAGAATATTACCCAGTAGTACTACGCTCCACAGACGCATCAACAAACCAAAATTGCCGAGGGTAGGGTTTTGCATAACGGGTAAGACGGCGGTGACGGTATTTTCCGTAAAGAGCTGTTGGCGGGCCATAATCACAATAATAAAGCCGAAGGTATAACCGAGATTCTCCAGCAAAAATCCGCCGGGAACCCCCTCCAGTTGTACGTGAAAAATTCCCTTTGCTAACAACGATGCTCCCATTGACAGTCCGGCTGCGATGGCTGACCACAATAGCGCCATCGCGTCGCGTTCCATCTCTTTTTCTCCGTCCTGGCGGATATGCTCGTGGATCGCCATTGCACGTGAGGGGAGCCTGTCCTCATTGAGCTCTATCTTTTTTCCGCTCCGCTTTTCTTCGCTTTCCACCTGGAGCTCGTCGCTGTGGCGATCAATCTTCTCTTTTTCGATGTCATTCATACCAGGATCCTGAATAAGCACGTATTGCTAAAGCGTAGCGGTTTTTATTTGAAGGCTGGTGGATAAAGTCTGAAATCGCAAAAATGGTAACGCATGTTTTTATTGGCTTCGTTAAAATGAACCATCACTGTGTCTGTATTACCAGGCTATGATCAAATCAGTAAGTTAGGGCATATAGACATCGATTGACGTGCTGTTACAATCGCTCACATCTAATCAGGCGGATACATCATCGTTCCGTCATGGATGGCAATCAGCGATAGCCATAATACACAGGGAGACACTTATGAAGCTTCGCCTGTCGGCGCTTGCGCTGGGAACCACACTTTTGGTGGGGTGTGCGAGCTCCGGTACTGAACAGCAGGGGCGTTCGGACCCATTTGAAGGGTTCAACCGTACCATGTACAACTTCAACTTTAATGTGTTGGATCCATACGTTGTTCGCCCGGTGGCTGTAGCCTGGCGTGATTATGTTCCGCAGCCGGCCCGTAATGGTTTGAGCAACTTTACTGGCAACCTTGAAGAACCGGCTGTCATGGTTAACTATTTCCTGCAAGGCGACCCCTATCAGGGGATGGTGCATTTTACCCGTTTCTTCCTCAACACCTTGTTAGGTATGGGCGGGTTTATTGATGTGGCGGGGATGGCGAATCCGAAGTTGCAGCGTGTTGAACCACACCGCTTCGGCAGCACATTAGGCCATTATGATGTCGGTTACGGTCCATATATGCAGCTTCCGTTCTACGGCAGTTTCACGCTGCGTGATGATGGCGGCGATATGGTGGATACGCTGTATCCGGTTCTCTCCTGGTTAACCTGGCCGTTGTCGATAGGTAAATGGACGGTTGAAGGAATTGAAACGCGTGCGCAACTGCTCGATTCTGACGGTCTGCTGCGTCAATCTTCAGATCCTTACATCATGGTGCGTGAAGCTTACTTCCAGCGTCATGACTTTATTGCGAATGGCGGTAAACTCAAACCAGAAGAAAACCCGAACGCAAAAGATATTCAGGATGAGTTAAAAGAGATCGATTCTGAGTAAGGAATTGAGGCAAATAAAAAGGTGAGCTAAAAAGCTCACCTTTTTTACGTCTGATGGAAATCAGAATGCGTAGTTCAGGTTCATGCCGTACAGCCAGGCTTTCCCTTCTGATTCGAAGGAGTACGGGCCTTCTTCGAATTTCACTTTCTGACCGTGCATATAAGAAATGCCGACATCCAATGAAGCATCCTTATTAAACGCATAGGTTGTACCCGCACTCAGCCAGAAGCGATCCTGATCCGGAATAGAGATGGAACGGCGGTTAGCTGGAACTGGGCTATCATCGAAGGCGATACCAGTACGGAAGGTCCAGGTATCATCGTAGTAGTAGGTCGTACCCAGCGCGATGCGGTAAGAATCTTTGAAACCTTCTTCTTTATAGAACAGAGTCTGGCCGTTGTTGCCTTTCGCTTTAAGCTCCTGGAACTGACTCCAACTGGTATATGCCATGCTGTAGTGAACCGCCCACTGTGGCGCAACGCGGTTATAACCTGAGAACTCCCACATTTCTGGCAGATTCAGATCAAGTGATCCGTCGATTGTGTTGCCGTTAGTGCCAGCAGGCAGGCTGGCAAACACCGGGCGCAACTGCGCGGGAATACGGTCCATTGATGGCAGGCTGCTGCGGTAATCACCGTCGAAGTCAACTTTTACTTCCGAACGGTAGGTGAAACCGTAACGGTTATCTTTATCCACTTCATAAAGAATACCGGCGTTCCAGCCGAAGCCCCATTCGTCACCCTTCAGGCGCGCAATCTGCGTATCTGCTGGGTATTGTGCGGCCAGGGCGGGAGGAACCCGGCCACCAGAGCCTGCAACGATCTGCTGCGGCAGATCGCCTGCATAACGCTCAAGCTTCGCTTTGGCATAGACGGCGTTAAAACCGAGACCGAAGCTAAAATGATTATTCAGACGGTAGGCGCCGCTCAGGTTTAAGTTCAGCGTTTCCAGATCGGTTTTTCCGCCCATCGAGCCGGCTGCGTAATTATTGTTAAACTCCGTTGCCAGACCATAATTAGAGGTAACTGACGCCCCCCAACCAAACTGATCGTTAATCGGGGCAACAAAATGCACGTTCGGTATCCAGGCGGTTGGGGCGATATTATCCTGGCTGGCGTCATTACCAATGCGCGAACGTCCGGAAATATCGACATCCGGGTCAACGAAAATCGCACCCGCAGAGAAAGTAGGGCGATCAAACATCATGATCAGCGCGGGGTTACGACTGGCGTTACCAGCATCATCTGCAATAGCGCCTTCACCCGAATATGCCCGGCCAAGGCCAGAGGAAGAAAATTCGTTTAACTGAAAGCCTGCAGACCAGGCCTGTGTGGAGATAATTGCCACTGCGACTGCGAGAGCAGACTTTGTAAACAGGGTTTTCTGGCTCATGACCATAACCTCATAGATTTATTTTTATACAAACTATGTTACATGCCGTAACAGGAGCGCGAAGTGTAGGGTCTGAGGTACCACATAGAAATCAGACCAGTGGCGAGAGTATAGGTCGGACCAGCCAGAATGTTGCAAGTATGTTTATAAATATTTTCAATTCTGATCTAAGAAACGCGATCCAGCTGGCAAAATTGCAGGTGCGCGCACTCACCTGTTTGGGCGATTTTTGTTTTAGATCATTTTTAAGTGTGATTTCGGTCACTTATCGCATTTCGCACAATTAACGACTGGAGAGGCGAATAATGGGAGCGTAAAATGTCCCTATCGTTTATCTGGCACCTCGGGTGCGAATACAGAGGAAATCTACAATGAGTAAATGCAGTGCTGATGAAACCCCGGTTTGCTGCTGTATGGATGTTGGCACCATCATGGACAACTCCGATTGCACCGCTTCCTACAGCCGCGTGTTCGCGAATCGCGCAGAGGCAGAAGAAACGCTGGCCGCTCTGACTGAGAAGGCACGTAGCGTAGAGTCTGAACCTTGCAAAATCACCCCGACTTTCACTGAAGAGTCAGAGGGTGTGCGTCTGGATATCGATTTTGTTTTTGCCTGTGAAGCTGAAACGCTGATTTTCCAGCTGGGCCTGCGTTAATCCCTTCTGCTCATGCCCTTGCCACCTGGTGGCAAGGGCATTTTCGTAACAGTCAGTGACTATTCACTGTGTCATAGCTCTCACTTTCTTTTCTCCCCGCTTGGCTAAATGTAAAAAATTGGTTAAGACTGTGATCAGGTCAGACCACTTATTTTTATTTTTTACAGGGGAGTGTTATGAGTCAGGCTTTATCGCTGGTTACCCGCCAGGGCGACCGTATCGCCATCGTGAGCGGATTGCGTACGCCATTTGCCCGTCAGGCTACCGCGTTTCATGGCATTCCCGCCGTTGATTTGGGAAAAATGGTTGTTGGTGAATTGCTGGCCCGCAGCGAAATACCTGCTGATGTGATTGAACAGCTGGTTTTTGGCCAGGTGGTGCAAATGCCAGAAGCCCCCAACATTGCCCGGGAAATCGTTCTGGGAACCGGGATGAATGTGCATACAGATGCTTACAGCGTAAGCCGGGCTTGTGCAACCAGCTTTCAGGCCGTGGCAAATGTCGCGGAAAGCCTGATGGCCGGAACTATTCGTGCTGGGATTGCCGGTGGTGCAGACTCCTCTTCCGTTCTGCCTATTGGTGTCAGCAAAAAGCTGGCGCGAGTACTGGTGGATGTTAATAAAGCCCGCACAACCGGGCAACGTCTGAAGCTCTTTTCCCGACTACGCTTGCGCGACCTGATGCCTGTGCCACCTGCAGTGGCTGAATATTCCACTGGTTTACGCATGGGAGATACCGCCGAGCAAATGGCCAAAACCTATGGCATCACGCGTGAGCAGCAGGATGCGCTGGCGCACCGCTCTCATCAGCGCGCAGCTCAGGCCTGGTCTGAAGGAAAACTCGCAGATGAGGTGATGACGACCTACGCTCCCCCCTTTAAAGATCCTTTTTCAGAAGATAACAATATTCGCGGTAACTCGACGATGGCGGATTACGCGAGGTTGCGTCCGGCATTTGACAGAAAACACGGTACCGTTACGGCGGCTAACAGCACTCCGCTGACGGATGGCGCAGCCGCCGTGATTATGATGACGGAGTCGCGTGCGCAAGAGTTAGGGCTGGTACCGCTGGGATATCTGCGTAGTTTTGCCTTTACCGCCATTGATGTCTGGCAGGACATGCTGTTGGGGCCGGCGTGGTCAACGCCGCTTGCCCTGGAGCGTGCAGGCTTAACCATGGCGGATTTAACGCTTATTGATATGCATGAAGCCTTTGCCGCACAAACGCTGGCGAACCTCCAGTTGCTGGGCAGCGAGCGTTTTGCCCGCGAAGTGCTGGGGCGCTCCCACGCCACTGGCGAAGTCGATGACAGTAAATTTAACGTGCTGGGTGGCTCAATTGCCTATGGGCACCCCTTCGCCGCCACCGGTGCACGTATGATCACCCAAACCCTCCATGAACTACGCCGCCGTGGCGGTGGGTTTGGTTTAGTCACCGCATGTGCGGCAGGTGGTCTGGGTGCGGCAATGGTTCTGGAGGCAGAATAATGGAAATGACATCGGCTTTTACGCTCAACGTGCGTCTGGATAACGTCGCCGTTGTCTCCATTGATGTGCCCGGAGAGAAAATGAATACCCTGAAAGCGGAGTTCGCTTCTCAGGTGAGGGCCATTCTGAAACAAATCCGCGATAACAAAGCATTGCGTGGAGTGGTGTTTATTTCGGCTAAACCCGATAACTTCATTGCCGGGGCGGATATCAACATGATTGGTAGCTGTCGCAGCGCGCAGGAAGCCGAAACGCTGGCCCGTCAGGGGCAGCAGATCATGGCAGAAATTAATGCATTGCCGATCCCGGTTGTTGCCGCTATTCATGGTGCCTGTTTGGGCGGTGGGCTGGAGATGGCGCTGGCGTGCCACAACCGTATTTGTACCGATGATGCTAAAACCGTACTGGGGTTGCCGGAAGTACAGTTAGGCCTGCTTCCCGGTTCCGGGGGCACCCAGCGATTACCCCGTCTTATTGGTGTCAGTACTGCGCTGGATATGATCCTGACAGGAAAACAGCTCCGGGCAAAACAGGCGCTAAAAGTGGGGTTGGTGGATGAAGTTGTACCACAGACCATTTTGCTGGAAGCCGCGGTTGAACTGGCCAAAAAAGACAGCTCGGCACACCGGGTTCTGCCCGTACGTGAACGCGTGCTGGCGGGGCCGCTGGGACGTGCGCTGCTGTTTCGTATGGTCAGCAAAAAGACGGCGCAAAAAACGCAGGGCAACTACCCTGCGACGGACCGCATTCTTGAGGTGATCGAAACCGGTCTCGCGCAGGGCAGCAGCAGCGGCTATGAGGCGGAAGCCCACGCGTTTGGCGAGCTGGCGATGACTTCGCAGTCTAAGGCGCTACGGAACATCTTTTTTGCCAATACCGATGTAAAAAAAGATCCCGGTAGTGAAGCGAAGCCCGGCCCGCTGAATAGCGTCGGTATTTTGGGCGGTGGCCTGATGGGCGGCGGTATTGCTTACGTCACAGCCTGTAAAGGTGGCGTGCCGGTGCGCATCAAAGATATTAATGCTAAGGGAATCAACCACGCGCTGAAGTACAGTTGGGAGCAGCTTGAAACGAAGGTTCGCCGCCGTCATATCAAAGCCAGCGAGCGTGATAAACAGCTGGCGTTGATTTCGGGAACCACCGATTATCGCGGTTTTGCGCATCGCGATCTGATTATTGAAGCGGTATTCGAAGATCTGTCGTTAAAACAACAGATGGTGGCAGAAGTTGAGCAGAATTGTGCCCCTCATACTATTTTTGCGTCAAACACCTCATCTTTACCGATTGGCGATATTGCGGCTAATGCTACCAGACCTGAACAGGTAATTGGTCTGCACTTCTTTAGTCCGGTAGAAAAAATGCCACTGGTGGAAGTGATTCCACATGCAACAACCTCTGAGCAGACGATTGCCACAACCGTTAAGTTAGCGAAAAAGCAGGGCAAAACGCCGATTGTTGTCCAGGATAAGGCTGGCTTTTACGTTAACCGTATTTTAGCGCCTTACATCAACGAAGCGATTCGTATGCTGACCGAAGGCGAGCGCGTCGAGACGATTGATGCCGCGCTGGTTAAGTTTGGTTTTCCGGTAGGGCCAATCCAACTTTTGGATGAGGTCGGAATTGATACGGGCACTAAAATTATACCAGTGCTTGAGGCCGCCTATGGAGAACGTTTTAGCGCACCTGCAAATGTTGTTGCTTCAATTTTGAATGATGATCGCAAAGGTAGAAAAAATGGTCGGGGTTTCTATCTTTATGGCGCGAAAGGGCGTAAAAGCAAAAAACAGGTCGACCCTGCAATTTATACGCTTATTGGCGTCCAGGGTCAGGGCCAACTCACAGCCCCGCAAATTGCAGAGCGGTGTGTCATGTTAATGCTTAACGAAGCAGCACGCTGTTTTGGTGAGCAGGTCGTCCGTAGCGCACGTGATGGCGATATCGGCGCTGTATTTGGTATTGGTTTTCCGCCATTCCTCGGCGGCCCGTTCCGGTATATGGATTCTCTCGGTACGGGTGAAGTGGTTGCGGTTCTGCAACGACTGTCCACGCAATATGGTTCACGGTTTACGCCGTGTGAACAGTTATTGCAGATGGCGGAACGTGGTGAAAGATTCTGGGATATCGGGGAAACTGACCTGAATTCATGAGGTCAAAGGTAGGATGAATCCGCACCGAATGTATGGGTCGCGCTCAAAATGTAAACAGAGATTGACTATACTTACGCCGTTGAGGTAAAAAACAGCGTTTCATTCGGTGAATGGATAAGGCACAATGCCGGCCACCACATCGTTACCACGGTCAATAGGGGCGGTGAATAAAGGTGTTGGTGATCCTGGTTAACAAAAGCGGTGCAATATGCAAGTTTTTATCATGCGTCACGGCGACGCGGCCCTCGATGCCGCCAGTGATTCGGTTCGTCCTTTAACCTCTTGTGGTTGTGACGAATCTCGCCTGATGGCGAACTGGCTTAAAGGTCAAAAAGTGGATATCGAACGTGTTCTGGTGAGCCCGTTCCTACGAGCCGAACAGACGCTGGATGTGGTGGGAGAGTGTATGAACCTGCCAGCCGGTGTGGATGTTTTGCCGGAGCTGACTCCCTGCGGCGATGTCGGTCTGGTCAGCGCCTATTTACAGGCTCTGGCCAATGAAGGTATCGCCACGGCACTGGTAATTTCTCACTTACCGTTAGTGGGATATCTGGTGTCTGAGCTTTGCCCGGGTGAAACGCCGCCGATGTTTACCACATCTGCGATTGCCAGCGTAACGCTTGATGAGAGCGGAAAGGGCATTTTCAACTGGCAGATGAGCCCGTGTAATTTGAAAATGGCAAAGGCGATTTAATCGAACCCGTGCCACGTTTCATCGTCCGGATAAGGCACAGCCGCCATCCGGAAAATCAAAGAGCCGCAAATGCGGCTCTTTCTGTTTTCTGCATCAGGGAAGTTCGGGCGGCAGCCACTCTTCCACTTCAATCAGCACCAGCAGCGCGGCGTCACCACCGTACTCTTTCGGCGCCTGATGAAAGGCCATCACATGCGGATGTTGTGCCAGCCAGAGCGGCGTTTGCTGCTTAAGAATATGCTTCCCGTGGCCGTGCATCACGCAGGCGCAAAACACATGCTCACGACGACAGGCGGCAATCAGCGCGCCTAACTCCTGTTTGGCCTGCTGCTGGGTCAGCCCGTGCAGATCGAGAAACAGCTCCGGGGAGTAATCGCCACGGCGCATTTTCTTCAGTTCGAAATGGCTGACGTCGGCACGCAGGTATCTTACCGGGCCGTCCGTATTCAGTAGCGGCTGAAATTCGTCCGAGAAATAGTGGCTGGCATCCGCCTGTTCCTGCAGCAGCTTTTTAACCGGAACCTCGGTGATTTTTTTACGTGGCGGTCGGTGAACAATAGTGTCCTGTTTAATTTTACGCGTGCCGGTCATCAGCTGGCGAAACAGCGTCTGATCCTCCTCGCTGAGCGATGTTTTCTTTTTCATTCGAGCGTCTCATCTTTTATTTTCCGTTAGTTTAACCCGACTCGGCGGGCATCCGATCGCTTAAAACGCAATTTTCGCGCTCAGGCTCCGCGTGAATGCTGATTTATCGCCGTCTTCGTGGCAAACTAGCCGCCGAAATTAATACGAGCATGCCCTGGAGAAATACGTGGATAAAATTTTCGTCGATGAAGCCGTGAGTGAACTGCATACCATTCAGGACATGTTGCGTTGGGCGGTCAGCCGTTTTAGCGCGGCGAATATCTGGTATGGCCACGGCACGGATAACCCATGGGACGAGGCCGTACAACTGGTGCTGCCGTCGCTTTATTTGCCGCTGGATATCCCAGAAGATATGCGCACTGCGCGTCTGACTTCCAGCGAACGCCATCGAATTGTTGAACGCGTGATTCGCCGCGTCAACGAGCGTATTCCGGTGGCTTATCTGACCAACAAAGCCTGGTTCTGCGGGCATGAATTTTATGTTGATGAACGCGTGCTGGTTCCACGTTCACCGATCGGCGAGCTTATCAATAACCGCTTTGCGGGCCTGATTAATGAGCAGCCGCAGCATATCCTCGATATGTGTACCGGCAGCGGCTGTATTGCCATTGCCTGCGCGTATGCCTTCCCGGAAGCCGAAGTCGATGCGGTGGACATTTCCACTGATGCGCTGGCGGTGACCGAGCACAACATTGAAGAGCACGGCCTGATCCATCATGTTACGCCGATCCGCTCCGATCTGTTCCGCGATCTGCTGAAAGTCCAGTATGACCTGATAGTGACCAATCCGCCGTATGTCGATGCAGAAGATATGTCCGATCTGCCAAACGAATATCGCCATGAGCCTGAGCTGGGCCTGGCCTCCGGTAGCGATGGGCTGAAACTTACCCGCCGCATTCTGGGTAACGCCCCGGACTACCTGTCAGATAACGGTATTCTGATTTGTGAAGTCGGAAACAGCATGGTACATCTGATAGAGCAATATCCGGATGTACCGTTCACCTGGCTGGAGTTCGATAACGGCGGTGACGGCGTATTCATGCTGACCAAAGAGCAGTTGATCGCCGCTCGTGAGCACTTCAGCATTTACAAAGACTAAATACACGCGCACATACACAACACGCATAACGGAGCCGTGATGGCAGGAAATACAATTGGGCAACTCTTTCGCGTAACCACCTTCGGCGAATCACACGGGCTGGCGCTCGGTTGTATTGTCGATGGTGTTCCGCCGGGCATTTCTCTGACAGAAGCTGACCTGCAGCACGATCTCGACAGACGTCGTCCTGGCACTTCGCGTTACACTACGCAGCGCCGTGAGCCGGATCAGGTGAAAATCCTCTCCGGCGTATTCGAGGGCGTTACTACCGGCACCAGCATTGGCCTGCTAATCGAAAATACCGATCAACGTTCACAGGATTATGGCGCGATCAAGGATGTTTTCCGTCCAGGACACGCCGACTATACCTATGAGCAGAAATATGGCCTGCGCGATTACCGTGGCGGCGGACGTTCATCCGCACGTGAAACGGCGATGCGCGTTGCGGCTGGCGCGATTGCCAAAAAATATCTGGCGGAAAAGTTCGGCGTTGAGATTCGCGGTTGCCTGACGCAGATGGGTGATATTCCGCTGGAGATCAAAGACTGGTCTCAGGTCGAATTGAATCCCTTCTTTTGCCCGGACCCGGATAAAATTGAAGCGCTGGATGAACTGATGCGCGGGCTGAAGAAAGAGGGCGACTCCATCGGGGCGAAAGTAACCGTTGTTGCAAGCGGCGTACCTGCGGGTCTCGGCGAACCTGTATTCGACCGTCTGGATGCCGACATAGCCCATGCGCTGATGAGCATTAATGCCGTTAAGGGCGTTGAGATTGGCGACGGATTTGACGTTGTAGCGCTGCGCGGCAGTCAGAACCGCGATGAAATCACCAAAGACGGTTTTCAGAGCAACCATGCGGGCGGCATTTTGGGCGGGATCAGCAGCGGGCAACAAATTATTGCCCATATGGCGCTGAAACCGACGTCCAGTATTACCGTACCAGGGCGTACCATTAATCGCTTTGGTGAAGAAGTCGATATGATCACTAAAGGTCGTCACGATCCGTGCGTTGGGATCCGCGCAGTGCCGATCGCTGAAGCAATGCTGGCGATCGTGTTGATGGATCACTTGCTGCGTCAGCGGGCGCAAAATGCGGATGTGAAGACCGATATTCCACGCTGGTAAAAATGAAAAAAACGGCACTTGCGGCGCTGGCTCTGTTTGCCAGTACCGCCTGTCTGGCGGCGACGCCCTGGCAGAAAATTACCCATCCGGTTGCAGGCAGCGCGCAGTCTATCGGCGCGTTTTCCAATGGCTGTATAGTTGGCGCAGAGACGCTGCCTGTACAGTCAGAACACTATCAGGTAATGCGCACCGATCAGCGTCGTTACTTTGGCCATCCGGATCTGGTGAGGTTTATCCAGCGTCTGAGTAATCAGGCTAATAGTCAGGGGCTGGGCACGGTGTTAATCGGTGATATGGGCATGCCGGCCGGTGGGCGATTTAATGGCGGTCATGCCAGTCACCAGACCGGGCTGGATGTGGATATTTTCCTGCAACTGCCGAAAACGCGCTGGACCCAGTCACAACTGCTGCGGCCACAGGCGTTAGATCTGGTCTCGCAGGATGGTAAACGTGTTGTACCGTCCCTGTGGAAGCCGGAGATTTTCAGCCTGGTAAGGCTGGCTGCAAAAGATAATGAAGTAACGCGTATTTTCGTGAATCCGGCGATTAAGCAACAACTTTGTCTGGATGCAGGGACCGACAGGGACTGGTTGCGTAAAGTGCGGCCATGGTTCCAGCACCGTGCGCATATGCACGTCCGGTTACGTTGCCCTGCCGACAGCCTTGAGTGCGAAGATCAACCGTTACCGCCACCGGGTGACGGCTGCGGCGCGGAGCTGCAAAGCTGGTTCGAACCTCCGAAACCTGGAACCACCAAGCCTGAGAAGAAGACACCGCCGCCGTTGCCGCCTTCCTGCCAGGCGCTACTGGACGAGCATGTACTCTAATGGATCATTTTTCCTCTCTGTTTATGGTGACGCCACTGCTGTTAGGTGTGCTTTTTTTTGTGGCGATGCTGGCAGGTTTTATTGATTCTCTGGCCGGAGGCGGTGGTTTACTCACCATCCCGGCATTGATGGCGGCCGGGATGCCACCTGCGCAAGCTCTGGCCACCAATAAATTGCAGGCCTGCGGGGGATCTATCTCTTCCTCCCTCTATTTCATTCGCCGGGGAGTGGTTAACCTGGCAGATCAGAAGCTCAATATCTTCATGACCTTTATCGGCTCAATGAGCGGCGCGCTGCTGGTTCAGCATGTGCAGTCAGACATTTTGCGCCAGATCCTGCCGGTTCTGGTTATCTGTATTGGCCTTTACTTTCTGTTAATGCCGAAAGTAGGGGAAGAGGACCGGCAGCGTCGATTGCACGGGCTGCCTTTCGCGCTGGTGGCCGGAGGCTGCGTCGGTTTTTACGATGGCTTTTTTGGCCCGGCGGCGGGGTCGTTCTACGCGCTGGCCTTTGTCATGCTGTGCGGCTACAACCTGGCGAAATCGACGGCCCACGCCAAAGTATTAAATGCCACATCGAATATCGGTGGGCTGCTGTTGTTTGCCCTCGGCGGTAAAGTGATTTGGGCGACCGGATTTGTGATGCTTATTGGCCAGTTTATTGGGGCACGGATGGGCTCACGGCTGGTACTCAGCAAAGGACAAAAACTCATTCGGCCAATGATCGTTATTGTCTCCGCCGTGATGAGCGCCAAGCTACTTTATGATAATCATGGACAGGAGATTCTCCACTGGCTGGGGATGAACTAATGAATAATACCCATCACTACGAACAGTTAATTGAGATTTTTAACGGCTGCTTTGCCGATGAATTTAATACCCGTCTGATTAAAGGCGACGACGAACCGATCTATCTTCCTGCGGATGCGGAATTACCGTATCACCGTATCGTTTTTGCGCATGGCTATTACGCCAGTGCGTTACACGAAATTTCACACTGGTGTATTGCGGGAAAGGCGCGTCGTGAACTGGTCGACTTCGGTTACTGGTACTGTCCGGACGGACGCGACGCGAAGACGCAATGCCAGTTTGAAGATGTAGAAGTGAAGCCGCAGGCGTTTGACTGGCTGTTTTGCATGGCGGCGGGCTACCCGTTTAACGTCAGTTGCGACAACCTGGAAGGGGACTTTGAACCGGATCGCGTGGTATTCCAGCGCCGTGTTCATGCTCAGGTGATGGAGTATCTGGACAAGGGGATCCCTGAACGCCCGGCGCGTTTCATTAACGCGTTACAGAATTATTATCACACGCCTGAACTTAAGGCGGAACAATTCCCGTGGCCCGAAGCGCTCAACTGACGCCGCTGCCACGTTTACAATGAGGAAAGAAGATGATCGCGGAGTTTGAATCACGCATTCTGGCATTAATCGACGATATGGTAGAGCACGCCAGCGATGATGAGTTGTTTGCCAGTGGTTATTTGCGTGGACACCTGACGCTGGCCGTTGCTGAGCTGGATGCTGGCGAGGACCATTCGGCTGAGGCATTGTACGCCAATGTGACCAGCAGTCTGGAAAAAGCCATCAGCGCAGGCGAACTCTCGCCGCGTGACCAGGCGTTAGTGAAGGAAATGTGGGACACCTTGTTCCAGAAGGCGACAAAACAATAATTGCAGTAGCGTGTGCCGGATGGCGACACTGAGGCGTCTTATCCGGCCTACGTGGACGGGGTTGTAGGCCTGATAAGCGTAGCGCCATCAGGCAATGGTGAGTTTTATTTCACCGCTTTTCCCCTCAATAACTTCCTGACCCACAGACGATTCGGATTCAGCGCCGCCAGGGTGCTGGCATCCATGGGAACAGGTTCATCACTCATTTGCGCGGCCAGAATTTCTGCACATAGCGGGGCAGAACATAACCCACGTGACCCCAGCGCGCCAAACATGAACAAATCCGGGTATATCGGTGCGCTTAAAGCATGCTCTTTGTCTTCGGCAAGCGTGGCGTACTGGCTGAGTGTGGCGTTATAGTCCGGCACATTACCGACCATCGGCATGTGATCGCGCGTGGCGCAGCGCACTCCACAACGTGCGGCATTGCCACTAACGTCTACTTCTTTTGCCCACGCGGCATTCGGGAAACAATCTATTAAGCGCTGACGGTTTTGCTGCTGATCGTCAGCACGATACACCGTTTCTTCACTTCCGCGATGATAACTGGCGCCAATGCAGTGCTGCTGATTTTGCGGGTTGTGCGGCGTGAGGTAGCCGTCATAGCACAGTACCTGACGCAGTGCTGAAAGCGCAGGGGTGGTGGGAATATGACTCACCTGACCGCCAACGGAATACACCGGCAGAGCTTGCGTCTGCTCAACACGGCTTATGCGATGACCGTTAGCCAGAACGACGGCTGCGTGAGTGGCGATTTCACCGCCGGAAAACTGCAGTTGCCAGCCTGCCGCCTGGCGTGTCAGAGAGGTCAACGTGTGTTGATAACGGGTGCGTAATCCCAGCGTTGTGGCATAGTCGAATACGGCGGCGGTTAACTGTGCCGGACACAGCCATCCTCCGGCGGGGTACTGGATGCCATCACATTCGGTCACTACGCCTGTTGTTTGCAAAATTTGATCGGCGTCCACGCCGACGGCGAGCGCTTCGGGCAGTTCAAGGGACAACATCTGGGCGATTTTTTGCTGGCTTTTTTCGTCCCATGCGAGTTGTGTTACGCCGCACCAGTCATGCGCGAACTCAACGGGGAGGGTGTCATACAGTCGACGGGCGAAGGTAAACGCGGTGGGGAAAAAGAGATTAATAGCCGCGTCATGCTTGCTGAGTAACGGATAGAGCGCGCCCTGGCGATTACCGGATGCGCCCTGCGCAGGCTTATCGTCCGCGCAATAGAGTGTGACCTGCCAGCCTCTACGCAGTAGCGCCAGAGACAGCAATGCGCTGGCAATACCGCCGCCAATAATGGCGGCTTCGCGCTTCTCAGTTCCCGTACGTGCAAACCAGGGGGCTGAGGAAGGCAGCGCCTGAGTTTGTTCCATTACGCCACAGAGCATTTCACGTTTGCGACCAAAACCTTTGCATTTTTGCATCGTAAATCCGGCTTCCTGCAATCCCCGGCGTACAAAACCAGCCGAAGTGAAGGTCGCCAGCGTACCGCCTGGTCGGGCCAGTCTGGCCATGGCGTTAAAGAGTGTTGGCGTCCACATATCCGGATTTTTGGCTGGGGCGAAGCCGTCCAGGAACCAGGCATCAACCTGTTGGTTCAGAGACTCGTCCAGCTTACTGGTGAGTTCGTTGATGTCGCCGAACCACAGATCCAGAGTAACCCGCCCCTCATCAAGCACTAGACGATGGCAACCCGCCAGCGGCAGTGGCCACTGTGCCTGGAGTTGCTCTGCCCACGACGCCAGTTCCGGCCAGCGCTGATGCGCTAGTGTCAGATCCTCACGCGTCAGCGGAAATTTTTCAAAACTGATGAAATGTAATCTTTCCAGGGTAGCGTCAGGGTGTGCGTTGCGAAAGGTGGCGAATGCCTGCCAGAGCGTGAGGAAGTTTAGCCCGGTACCAAAGCCACTTTCTGCCACCACGAACACCGGGCGTGGGTGCACAGGAAAACGTTCGGCGAGGTGGTTGCCGCCAAGGAAGACGTAACGTGTCTCTTCCAGCCCGTTATCATTGGAAAAATAGACATCGTCAAAATCTCGGGAAACAGGTGTACCCTCAGCGTTGAATTCAAGGTTGGCAGGTTGTATAGCGTATTGTTTCACGTAAGTTACTCGTCTGACAGGCTGTGCCCCGATCTTAACGAGGAGTGCCTGGCTGCGCAAATTTCCACACAAAATGGCTGATCGGACTTGTTCGGCGTACAAGTGTACGCTATTGTGCCACTCGAAACTTTAAAATAGTGCGACTTACAGAGGTATTGAATGAAACGTGCAGTGATTACTGGCTTGGGCATCGTTTCCAGCATCGGTAATAACCAGCAGGAAGTCCTGGCATCTCTGCGTGAAGGACGTTCAGGGATCACTTTCTCTCAGGAGCTGAAGGACTCCGGCATGCGTAGCCACGTTTGGGGCAACGTAAAACTGGATACCACTGGCCTCATTGACCGCAAAGTAGTGCGCTTTATGAGCGACGCATCCATCTATGCTTTCCTTTCTATGGAGCAGGCAGTGGCTGATGCCGGCCTGGCTGCAGAAGATTACCAGAACAATCCGCGCGTTGGCCTGATTGCAGGTTCCGGCGGCGGCTCCCCGCGTTTTCAGGTATTCGGCGCTGACGCAATGCGTAGCCCGCGTGGTCTGAAAGCGGTTGGCCCGTATGTGGTCACCAAAGCGATGGCATCCGGCGTTTCTGCCTGCCTCGCGACACCGTTCAAAATCCACGGCGTCAACTACTCCATCAGCTCTGCCTGTGCAACTTCTGCACACTGTATCGGCAACGCTGTTGAACAAATTCAGTTGGGCAAGCAGGACATCGTTTTTGCTGGCGGCGGCGAAGAGTTGTGCTGGGAAATGGCATGCGAGTTCGACGCAATGGGCGCGCTGTCTACCAAATATAACGACAACCCGTCTCAAGCTTCCCGTACTTATGATGCACACCGTGACGGTTTTGTTATCGCAGGCGGCGGCGGTATGGTGGTGGTCGAAGAGCTGGAACACGCTCTGGCCCGTGGCGCGCACATCTATGCGGAAATCGTCGGTTACGGCGCAACGTCCGATGGCGCAGACATGGTTGCTCCGTCTGGCGAAGGCGCAGTACGTTGCATGCAGATGGCGATGCACGGCGTAGACACGCCGATCGACTACCTGAACTCCCACGGTACTTCTACTCCGGTAGGCGACGTGAAGGAACTGGGCGCAATCCGCGAAGTCTTTGGCGATAACAGCCCGGCCATTTCTGCAACCAAAGCCATGACCGGTCACTCACTGGGTGCGGCTGGCGTTCAGGAAGCTATCTACTCTCTGCTGATGCTGGAACACGGTTTTATCGCGCCGAGCATCAACATTGAAGAGCTGGACGAGCAGGCTGCAGGTCTGAACATCGTGACTAAACCGACCGAGCAAGCGTTGACGACTGTTATGTCTAACAGCTTCGGTTTTGGCGGCACCAACGCCACGCTGGTTATGCGTAAGCTGAAAGCATAAGTCTCGGCTAATGCAGTACACGAAAGGGAGCCGTCAGGCTCCCTTTTTTACTTATTCATCTTTTCGTACTCCGGTGCGATCTCCGCAGACCAAGCTTTCGCACGGGTAATATTCCCGGTACTGTAGATGGGCTGTTCATAACGATCGCTAATATCGCGAACGCGGTAAATTTTCCAGCGCCTGTCTTCCCAACGCGTATATACCTCCAACAGCATGGGGACTTCACCTGTCGGCCCACCTAATTGTACTTCCACCTTTTCGCCACCGAGAAAAGGTTGAGCCGGTCCAACCCGTAACAGCGGGATCCACTCCGGGTCGTAATCCTGTACGTACATAAAGTAGTCCGAGTCCAGAATTTCCTGCTCATAAAGGCCGTCAATCAGCGCCAGACGATTGATAACGTCTTTCGCCACATAGCGTTGCATGAGTGCGGATGTATCCCGCTCTTGTGTGTAGGCGGACATCCACGCGAGATAGAATTGTTTTACATCCCGGGAGCTATCGTGGCGCGGTGTAGAGCAGCCGCAAAGTAACAGCACCAGAGCAATCAACGAGAATGCTTTCATTACTGCTTCCTGTAAATAGTGTATGACGGTTTTGCCGCCCGATAGCCAGGTCCGGCCCACATATCGCGTTGTCTAAAATCGGAGTACCACGCCTGACCGTCAAATATCGCCATATGCCCGCTTGGGTTTCCTCCTTCATAAGGCTGAATGATGACGACATCACCTTCCCTGGGTTGTTCAAATGTGCCGATAGGGCTGAAACCGGCACCTTTTAGCATGGGGCCATAATCTTTAGCATGATAAGTATGCCCAAGAGTGATACCTCCTGCCTGAATGGCTTTGCGGGTAAATTCCGCGCAGCGTCCTTGAGAATGTGAACTCGCGTGTGATTTAGCGTAATTAACTGCTGTTGTTTTATTCCAGCTCATCATGACTCCTGTTAATGAAATATGTAATAAGTTCGTGTATTGCTTTAACAGGATTTAATCTGATGGGAATAGCCGATAGTGCTATTAATATCATAAATATATTTAATTGAGATATTAATCAATTTGCTGGGTAAATTCTTGAAGATATATTTATAATTGATGATTATTCTTTGTAACGGCTTTTTTTGCTGATTTTGAGAGATAACGTGACGGCCAAATCACGTCCGGCGTGGTTTCCAGCGCCTGTGCGATGATCTGTTCTGCTCGGGGCCAGTTGCGGGTAAATACATTACGCAGCGAGTCAGGAGATAAACCTGCCGAACGTGACAACTCTCTGAGTGTAATACCTCTTTTTTCCAGTGCACTTTTAATATCTGCACGATGCCAGTCTTGGCTTTTTTGTTCCATTCTGTAATCCTAAGAAGATGTGTTATCGGCACCGATATTTTTCAGGTTATAAATTAGAAAGACAAAAGAACGTTACTTTCTTTTTGTCGTAGGAATATTGCCAGAATTAATTTGAAATTTCGCGAAAAAGAAAAAATATTTTTATTTCATCAGCAGAAAGGAAAGAAACTGATGGTAAAAGAGTGGTTCACGGTCAAGGAGTGTCTTGAATTACCGGGGTTTCCTGGAAGCGCACCCGCTGTACGCCTGCGCTTAAATACCTACAGTGAAGGGAAAGAGGGCGTTAAGCGCAAGCGAGCGAAATCTAAGGCCGAGGAATTTCATATTTCTGTGTTCCCACTGTATGTACGCTCGTATCTGAATGAAAATGAGAAAACAGAAGCACCAGATTGCAACATCGTGCAGGAAGCAGGACCCAAAGAGATTTGGGATATGATGTTCCTGCTCCTGACGCCGCAGCAGCGTGAACAGGTAACCGGGCGGTTCAGAACGAAAGGCGTTGAAGCGGTATTTCCCTTTTTGTTCGTAGAGAAGTCATCGCTTTGAAACGCACTGCTATGCTTTCACAGTTGACAGCCAGGGCCACTCGCAGGCAGACTCCAGCTTCAACATTATCCTCTTGATAATGCGTAAGCGTTTAACGTTATCCAACGCACCTTAATCCTGATAGTCAGGTAGAGGGGGCGTGGACATTCCTCGCCTTACTCTGCATTTTGGAGTAACGCATGACAGCTGTAACCCAACAAGAAAAAACACCTTCGGCGAATTTTTCGCTGTTTCGTATCGCTTTTGCGGTTTTCCTGACCTATATGACGGTCGGTTTACCTTTGCCCGTCATTCCTCTGTTTGTGCACCAGGAGCTGGGCTATGGCAACACCATGGTCGGTATCGCCGTTGGCGTACAGTTTCTGGCAACGGTATTAACGCGCGGCTACGCCGGGCGCTTAGCCGATCAATATGGTGCTAAACGTTCGGCGCTACAGGGGATGTTTGCCTGTGCGCTGGCGGGCGCGGCGTGGCTGTTAGCCGCGCTATTGCCTGTTTCTGTTCCCGTAAAATTTGCGTTGCTAATCGTCGGTCGTTTGATCCTCGGTTTTGGCGAAAGCCAGTTGCTTACCGGAACGCTGACCTGGGGGCTGGGGCTGGTTGGGCCAACGCGTTCCGGTAAGGTGATGTCATGGAACGGAATGGCGATTTACGGCGCGCTGGCCGCCGGTGCGCCGCTGGGCCTGTTGATCCACAGCCACTTTGGCTTTGCGGCGCTGGCAGGAACCACGATGGTATTACCGCTGCTGGCATGGGCATTCAATGGCACCGTGCGCAAAGTACCTGCACATGCAGGAGAGCGTCCTTCGTTATGGAGTGTGGTAGGGCTTATCTGGAAACCGGGTCTGGGCCTGGCGCTGCAGGGCGTGGGTTTTGCGGTAATCGGTACCTTTATTTCGCTCTATTTTGTCAGCAACGGCTGGACGATGGCGGGTTTCACCCTGACCGCATTTGGCGGGGCGTTTGTGCTGATGCGTATTCTGTTTGGCTGGATGCCGGACCGGTTCGGCGGCGTGAAGGTTGCCGTTGTCTCTTTGCTGGTGGAAACCGCTGGACTGATTCTGCTGTGGCAGGCCCCAACAGCCTGGGTTGCACTGCTGGGAGCGGCATTAACCGGGGCCGGGTGTTCGCTTATCTTCCCGGCCTTGGGCGTCGAGGTGGTGAAGCGAGTGCCTGCCCAGGTTCGTGGTACGGCGCTGGGCGGTTACGCCGCGTTTCAGGATATCTCCTACGGCATAAGCGGTCCGGTTGCCGGGGTTCTGGCCACTGCGTACGGTTATTCCTCAGTGTTCCTTGCCGGGGCGATATCCGCTGTGGTGGGGATTATTGTAACGTTGCTTACGCTGCGTAAAGGTTAAGCGACCAGCCAGAAAATGGCTAACGCAATCATCAATGCAACAAACATCAGCCCCGGTCGTGCCGACAGTGTTTTTACCGTTTCAATCACTGGTGCGAACGGGCTGAAAATGGGTTGAAGATGACGCGGATCGTTTAATTCCTGCTCCCGGTCACGTTCCACGCGGCGCAGGAAGATTTGATTGAGCAAGTCCAGCACCTGCACCGTGGTCAGAATCGATTGTGGTTGGATCTGATACGTCTGCTGTGCGTACTCTTTTATTGCCGTTAGCTCATTTGGCTCCAGCGGCAGTTTTAGCGCCGCCTGTAACGTTTGCAGCGTCGGCGCATTTTGCTGGCTGAGCGTCTGGCGCGCCTGTAACCAGGTCACCAGATGCGTAAATTGTTTGGCGGGGATCAGCTCACCGCTTTTTACGCCAGACAGCTCCAGCATCGACTGCCAGATCATTTTCCCCGACTCTCCCGTGGCGGCCGCCAGCTTAGTGACCAACTGGTTCAGCGTATTGTGCTCGGCGGGTAATAAAGGGCGATCGGTTGCCGGCCGCTGTTGTGGCTGCGGAATTGAAAGCTGCCCCTGCTGCAACAGCGCGAGCACGTTCTTCAACTGCTCTGGCGTGAGCTGGCTGAGCGCTGTCTGCCCGTACTGTTGACGGATGAAATCACTCACCGCCTGGCGATTATTTCCCTGACTCAGTAATTCAGTGAGCTGCGACAGAACCTGACGGTTAGCATGATTCTGCTGAGCAACCCCCAGACGCTGATTCAGGTTTTGTTCTGCTGCGGGGAAGTGACGTGACTGCAGCGGTGTATCGTTTTTAACGCCCAAATCGTGCTTCATTCCAGCCCACACCTCAGCGCTTTGCTGTTGGGTAAGCGAAATCAAACGGGTAATCAGTCGTTCCAGTACGGTACGTTGTTGCGTGGATAACGGTTGTTCACCCGCAGCGGAAGGGGCATTTTGGCCTTCGCCGGGAGGGCGTGCGGGCGTACCTGAAATGGGCTGCATCATCTCTGTTCCTTAAATCTGTGCTGACCAGGTCTCGCAGTATGCCTGGCGGCGAGATTATGGCACACTTGCCCGGTTAACTCTCGTTCTCAAACAGGTGCGAAAGACGTGAAAATCCTCGTTGATGAAAATATGCCCTATGCCCGCGAACTGTTCAGTCGTTTGGGGGAGGTCAAAGCGGTTCCCGGTCGTCCGATTCCCGTTGCTGAACTGGATGATGCGGATGCTTTAATGGTGCGCTCGGTGACGAAAGTAAATGAATCACTGCTTGGCGGAAAACCGGTTAAATTTGTCGGTACGGCAACCGCTGGTACAGACCATGTGGATGACGCCTGGCTTGCACAGGCGGGGATCGGTTTTTCCGCCGCGCCTGGCTGTAATGCGATTGCGGTCGTAGAATATGTTTTTTCAGCATTGTTGATGCTGGCGGAGCGTGATGGCTTCGCTTTACGCGATCGTACCGTGGGTATTGTGGGCGTGGGCAACGTGGGCGGGCGTTTGCAGGCGCGCCTGGAAGCGCTGGGTATCCGCACCTTGCTGTGTGATCCACCGCGTGCCGATCGGGGCGACGAGGGCGATTTCCGCTCGCTGGACGAACTGGTAGAGCAAGCTGATGTGCTGACTTTCCATACGCCGCTGTTCAAAGATGGACCCTACAAAACGCTGCATCTGGCGGATGAGGCGCTGATTAGCCGTCTGAAACCGGGCACCATTCTGATTAATGCCTGCCGCGGACCGGTCGTGGATAATTCCGCCTTACTGAACCGACTCAACGCCGGGCAGCCGCTGAGCGTTGTGCTGGATGTCTGGGAAGGAGAGCCGGATCTCAGCGTGGCATTGCTGGAGAAAGCCGATATTGGCACGGCGCACATTGCTGGCTATACCCTCGAAGGAAAAGCGCGTGGGACAACGCAGGTCTTTGAGGCCTATAGTAAGTTTATTGGTCACGAGCAGCACGTTGCGCTCAGTACCCTGTTACCCGCACCGGAATTTGGTCGTATCACCCTGCATGGCCCGTTAGATCAGCCAACGCTGAAAAGGTTGGTTCATTTAGTGTATGATGTGCGCCGCGACGATGCGCCACTGCGCAAAGTCGCTGGAATTCCGGGTGAATTTGATAAACTGCGCAAGAATTATCTTGAGCGCCGTGAATGGTCGTCTTTATATGTGATGTGTGACGACGCAGCCGCTGCTGCCCTGCTGTGTAAGCTGGGTTTTAACGCCGTTCATCATCCGGCACATTAATGTCTTCTTAATGCTCCCTGTCGAATAATGCGACAGGGACGCTTACGTATTTCTTGGAGTAAATCACCATGTCTGAAGGCTGGAATATTGCCATTCTGGGCGCAACGGGCGCCGTAGGCGAAGCCCTGCTCGATACGCTGGCTGAACGCCAGTTCCCGGTCGGTGAAATCTATGCGCTGGCGCGTAATGAAAGCGCCGGTGAGCATCTGCGTTTTAACGGTAAATCGGTCATAGTGCAGGACGTTGCAGACTTTGACTGGACGCAGGCACAGCTGGCATTTTTTGTTGCGGGCACTGAAGCCACCGCGGCATGGGCTGAAGAAGCAACCAATGCCGGTTGCCTGGTGATCGACAGCAGCGGTCTGTTCGCGCTTGAGCCAGACGTTCCGCTGGTGGTTCCGGACGTTAACCCGTTCGTGCTGGCGGATTACCGTAACCGCAATGTGATTGCGGTGCCTAACAGCCTGACCAGCCAACTGCTGTCTGCGCTGAAACCATTGATTGATGACGGTGGCCTCTCACGTATTACGGTAACCAACATTATCTCGGCTTCCGCTCACGGTAAAAAAGCCGTAGACGCACTGGCCGGACAAAGCGCGAAATTGCTTAACGGCATCCCGATTGACGAAGATGATTTCTTTGGTCGTCAGCTGGCGTTCAATATGCTGCCGCTGCTGCCCGATCGCGAAGGTAGCGTGCGGGAAGAGCGTCGTATTGTTGATGAAGTGCGCAAGATTATGCAGGATGACGGCCTGTTAATTTCAGCCAGCATCGTGCAGTCACCCGTGTTCTACGGTCATGCGCAGATGGTGAATTTTGAAGCGCTGCGCCCGCTGGCCGCAGAAGAGGCGCGTGATGCCTTTTCTCGTGGTGAAGATATTGTTCTGTCAGAAGAGACCGATTTCCCGACTCAGGTTGGCGACGCGTCAGGTACTCCGCACCTTTCCATTGGCTGCGTGCATAACGATTACGGCATGCCCGAGCAAGTTCAGTTCTGGTCTGTGGCAGACAACGTTCGCTTTGGCGGGGCGTTGATGGCGGTGAAAATTGCGGAAAAACTGGTGCAGGAGTACCTGTACTAATGTCTGACCAGCAAAAGCCGTCAACCCATAAAATTGCGCTGGGCATTGAGTACGATGGCAGCAAATATTATGGCTGGCAGCGCCAGAACGAAGTGCGTAGCGTTCAGGAAAAACTGGAAAAAGCGCTCTCTCAGGTGGCGAATGAACGCATTAATGTCTTTTGTGCGGGACGCACGGATGCGGGCGTTCATGGCACAGGGCAGGTTGTTCACTTTGAAACGACGGCACAGCGTAAAGATGCGGCCTGGACACTGGGGGTAAATGCGAATTTACCGGGTGACATCGCTGTACGCTGGGTGAAAGCTGTACCCGATGATTTTCATGCCCGATTTAGCGCTACGGCTCGCCGTTATCGCTACATCATCTACAATCATCGGTTGCGTCCTGCGATTTTAGGTAAAGGGGTAACCCATTACTATGAGCCACTGGATGCTGAGCGTATGCATCGTGCAGCCCAGTGTCTGATTGGCGAAAATGATTTTACCTCGTTTCGGGCGGTGCAGTGTCAGTCGCGCACACCGTGGCGTAACGTGATGCACATTAACGTTGAACGTTTCGGTGCGTATGTGGTGGTGGATATTAAAGCGAATGCCTTTGTACATCATATGGTCAGGAATATTGTCGGCAGCCTGATGGAAGTAGGT
This sequence comes from Citrobacter sp. Cy070, assembly GCF_030332245.1. Lineage (NCBI taxonomy): Bacteria > Pseudomonadati > Pseudomonadota > Gammaproteobacteria > Enterobacterales > Enterobacteriaceae > Citrobacter > Citrobacter sp. Cy070. The sequence goes on along the minus strand of NZ_JAOWIG010000051.1, from coordinate 232,171 downwards.
GCCCACAACCAGCCGGAGAGCTGGATAGCAGAACTGTTAGCGGCGAAGGACAGAACGCTGGCAGCGGCAACGGCGAAAGCGGAAGGACTGTATCTGGTTGCAGTAGATTACCCGGATCGGTTCGACCTGCCAAAACCGCCTATGGGCCCGCTATTTCTGGCGGACTAATTTGAGTCGTATAAAGGCATAACTATGGACCTGATTTACTTTCTTATTGATTTTATCCTGCACATTGATGTGCACCTGGCGGAGCTGGTCGCGGAATACGGTATCTGGGTATACGCTATTCTGTTTTTGATTCTGTTCTGCGAAACGGGACTGGTGGTCACGCCGTTCCTGCCAGGCGATTCTCTGCTGTTTGTTGCTGGTGCGCTTTCTGCGCTGCCAACGAACGATCTTAATGTTCATCTGATGGTGGCGTTAATGATAGTGGCGGCGATTGTGGGCGATGCGGTGAACTACACCATCGGGCGATTGTTTGGCGAGAAGCTGTTCAGTAACCCAAATTCCAAAATTTTCCGCCGCAGCTATCTGGATAAAACCCATGCGTTCTATGAGCGTCATGGCGGTAAAACCATTATTCTTGCGCGTTTCGTTCCTATCGTACGGACATTTGCGCCGTTTGTTGCCGGGATGGGACACATGTCCTACCGTCATTTTGCGATGTATAACGTCGTAGGCGCGCTGCTGTGGGTATTGTTATTCACCTACGCAGGCTACCTGTTCGGCGATTTGCCGATCGTTCAGGAAAACCTGAAATTACTGATTGTGGCGATTATCGTTCTTTCCGTATTGCCGGGCGTAATTGAAGTGATTCGCCATAAGCGTGCTGCGTCACGGGCGGCAAAATAGAAAGTAACTCAGCGGTTCGACCACTTTTTTATCCAAAGTTTCGGGCTGTTATGTTTTAATGTGCAACATTCATGGTCTGTTAGGGGCAAAAATGGCATTATGCGCCCCTTATAACAAAGCTGACTAGGGTTCAGGCAGAAAGGTCACCAATGAGCTGGATTGAACGAATTAAAAGCAACATTACTCCCACCCGCAAGGCAAGCATTCCTGAAGGGGTGTGGACCAAGTGTGATAGCTGCGGTCAGGTTTTATACCGTGCTGAGCTGGAACGTAATCTTGAGGTCTGTCCGAAGTGTGACCATCATATGCGCATGTCGGCGCGCAATCGCCTGCATAGCCTGTTAGATGAAGGTTCTCTTGTGGAACTGGGTAGCGAGCTTGAGCCGAAAGACGTGCTGAAGTTTCGTGATTCCAAAAAATACAAAGACAGACTGGCTTCTGCGCAAAAAGAAACCGGCGAGAAAGATGCGCTGGTGGTGATGAAAGGCACGCTGCATGGTATGCCGGTCGTTGCTGCAGCATTCGAGTTCGCGTTTATGGGCGGCTCCATGGGCTCTGTGGTCGGCGCGCGTTTTGTCCGTGCCGTTGAGCAGGCACTGGAAGACAACTGTCCGCTGATCTGCTTCTCCGCTTCTGGCGGGGCGCGTATGCAGGAAGCGCTGATGTCTCTGATGCAGATGGCAAAAACCTCTGCTGCGCTGGCGAAAATGCAGGAACGCGGTTTACCGTATATTTCTGTACTGACCGACCCAACAATGGGTGGTGTTTCCGCAAGCTTCGCGATGCTGGGCGATCTCAACATTGCAGAACCGAAAGCACTGATCGGCTTCGCGGGTCCGCGTGTTATCGAGCAAACCGTACGTGAGAAACTGCCGCCGGGATTCCAGCGCAGCGAGTTCCTGATTGAAAAAGGCGCTATCGATATGATTGTCCGCCGTCCGGAAATGCGCCTGAAACTGGCAAGCATTCTGGCGAAGCTGATGAATCTTCCTGCGCCGAATCCGGATGAGCCGCGTGAAGGCGAGGTGGTGCCTCCGGTACCCGATCAGGAATCAGAGGCCTGATAGCTGATAAGGGTAGGGCCACTGGCTCTGCCCTTTTGCTTTTCTCTACGTCATAAAATTACAGGCATCATGGACAATAAACGTATTCCTCAAGCCGCGTCGCCCCTGGCGTCGTGGCTTTCTTATCTGGAAAACCTGCACAGTAAAACCATCGATCTTGGCCTTGAACGTGTAAGCCAGGTGGCGCGCAAACTGGGTGTGTTGAAACCCGCGCCATTTGTGTTTACGGTGGCAGGAACCAACGGAAAAGGCACGACCTGTCGTACGCTGGAATCGGTGCTGACCGCAGCAGGCTATAAAGTCGGGGTGTACAGTTCGCCGCATTTGGTGCGCTACACGGAGCGCGTGCGCGTGCAGGGGCGTGAACTGCCGGAGTCAGCGCATACCGCATCGTTTGCTGAGATCGAAGACGCGCGTGGCGACATTTCTCTGACCTATTTTGAATACGGTACGTTATCGGCGCTCTGGCTGTTTAAACAGGCGCAGATGGATGTCGTTATTCTGGAAGTGGGGCTGGGCGGGCGCCTTGACGCCACCAATATCGTTGATGCTGATGTGGCGGTGATCACCAGTATTGCGCTTGATCATACCGACTGGCTGGGTCCGGATCGTGAAAGCATTGGTCGTGAGAAAGCGGGCATTTTCCGTGCAGAGAAACCGGCTATCGTCGGCGAACCTGAAATGCCTTACACCATCGCGGATGTCGCGCAAGAGTGCGGGGCAATTTTGCAACGCTGCGGCGTGGACTGGCGCTATGCGGTAACCGAGGACGACTGGTCATTTACGGATGCTCACGGAACGTTGGCGCATCTGCCGTTGCCGCAGGTTCCACAACCTAACGCTGCTACCGCACTGGCCGCGCTGCGCGCAAGCGGGCTGAACGTTAGCGAGCAGGCCATTCGTGACGGCATCGAACACGCGATTTTGCCGGGACGCTTCCAGATTGTGAGCGAGTCGCCGCGAGTTATTTTCGATGTTGCCCATAACCCGCATGCGGCAGAGTATCTGACCGGACGTCTGAAAAAGTTAGTGAAAAGCGGGCGTGTACTTGCGGTTATCGGTATGCTACATGATAAAGATATTGCCGGTACGTTAGCCTGGTTAAAAAGCGTGGTTGACGTCTGGTACTGTGCGCCCCTGGAAGGGCCGCGTGGCGCAACGGCAGAACAACTGCTGGAGCACCTGGGCAAAGGCGACGCCTACGATAGCGTGGCGCAGGCATGGTCTGCGGCACTGGCTGAGGCGAAGCCAGAAGATACCGTGTTGGTGTGTGGATCGTTTCACACTGTCGCACATGTCATGGAAGTAATAGACGTGGGGAGAAGCGGTGGCGAGTAAGTTTCAGAATCGATTAGTCGGCACAATTGTGCTGGTCGCGCTGGGGGTGATTGTGCTCCCTGGGCTGCTTGACGGGCAGAAAAAACATTATCAGGATGAGTTTGCGGCGATCCCTCTGGTGCCGAAACCCGGCGATCGCGATGAACCAGATATGATGCCAGCGGCAACGCAGGCGCTGCCGACCCAGCCGCCGGAAGGGGCGGCAGAAGAGGTGCGTGCGGGAGATGCTGCCGCGCCATCGTTGGATCCTTCACGTTTGACGACGGCAAACAGCGCGGAGTTAGATCCTGTCCCAGCGCCCGTAGAGCAGCCGAAACCCAAACCGAAGCCGCAGCCTGTTGCCGTCGCTCCGACGCCTGCTCCTGCGCCAGCCCCAGCGCCTAAACCGGCTGCTGAGGAACCGCCAGCGCCGACCGGCAAAGCGTACGTTGTACAGCTCGGTGCGCTGAAAAATGCGGATAAGGTCAATGAGATCGTGGGTAAACTTCGTGGCGCGGGCTTCCGGGTATATACTTCTCCGTCAACGCCGGTGCAGGGTAAAATAACCCGCATTCTCGTGGGGCCGGACGCCTCCAAAGATAAGCTGAAAAACTCGCTGGGCGAGCTGCAGAAGATCTCTGGTCTGAGTGGCGTCGTGATGGGGTACACCCCTAATTAAGGGATTGCGCTGTTTACGGCGCAGCTCTGATTCAGGCCGGATACGGTGTTTTTACCGCTATCCGGCAGTGCCCGAAGAGGCATAAAACGGTATGGCGTTGAAGATTTTTTCAGCGCCATTTTTATTTACGCGTGGAAAGGAAATCCCTACGCAAACGTTTTCTTTTTCTGTTAGAATGCGCCCCGAACAGGACGACAGGGCGTAAAATCGTGGGACACATATGGTCTGGATTGATTACGCCATTATCGCGGTGATTGGTTTTTCCTGTCTGGTTAGCCTGATCCGTGGCTTTGTTCGTGAAGCATTATCGTTGGTGACTTGGGGTTGTGCTTTCTTTGTCGCCAGCCATTACTACACTTACCTGTCTGTCTGGTTTACGGGCTTTGAAGACGAACTGGTTCGAAATGGGATTGCTATCGCGATACTGTTCATCGCGACACTTATCGTCGGCGCTATCGTTAACTTTGTGATAGGCCAGCTGGTAGAGAAAACAGGCCTGTCGGGTACCGACAGGGTGTTGGGGATTTGCTTCGGAGCTCTGAGAGGGGCGCTGATCGTCGCCGCCATCTTGTTCTTTCTCGATACATTTACCGGTCTGTCGAAAAGTGAAGACTGGAGTAAGTCGCAGCTGATCCCGCAGTTCAGTTTCATCATCAGATGGTTCTTTGACTATCTGCAAAGCTCGTCAAGTTTCTTGCCCAAAGTATAAACTTTGGGTTGTTGCTGAACGAGGAAAAGACGTATGTGCGGTATTGTCGGTATCGCCGGTGTTATGCCGGTAAACCAGTCGATTTATGACGCGTTAACGGTGCTCCAGCATCGTGGCCAGGATGCCGCTGGCATCATCACCATTGATGCCAACAACTGCTTCCGCTTGCGTAAAGCGAACGGAATGGTGAGCGACATTTTTGAAGCGCGCCACATGCAGCGTTTGCAGGGCAACATGGGCATTGGTCATGTGCGTTACCCAACGGCTGGCAGCTCCAGCGCCTCTGAGGCCCAACCTTTCTACGTCAACTCACCGTATGGCATCACGCTTGCCCACAATGGCAATCTGACCAACGCACATGAGCTGCGTAAAAAGCTGTTTGAAGAAAAGCGCCGCCACATCAATACCACTTCAGATTCTGAAATTCTGCTGAATATTTTCGCCAGCGAGCTGGATAATTTCCGCCACTATCCGCTGGAAGCCGACAATATTTTTGCTGCTATTGCCGCAACCAACCGCCAGATCCGCGGCGCCTATGCCTGCGTGGCGATGATTATCGGCCACGGTATGGTTGCTTTCCGCGATCCGAACGGCATCCGCCCGCTGGTGCTGGGTAAACGTGATATCGGCGATGGTCGTACCGAATACATGGTGGCCTCCGAGAGCGTAGCGCTGGATACGCTGGGCTTTGAATTCCTGCGCGACGTTGCCCCTGGCGAAGCGGTTTATATCACAGAAAAAGGTCAGTTGTTTACCCGCCAGTGTGCCGATAACCCGGTCAGCAATCCGTGCCTGTTTGAATACGTCTACTTCGCACGTCCTGACTCCTTTATCGACAAGATTTCCGTCTACAGCGCCCGCGTAAACATGGGTACCAAGCTTGGCGAAAAAATTGCTCGTGAATGGGAAGATCTGGACATTGACGTGGTGATCCCGATTCCGGAAACCTCCTGTGATATCGCGCTGGAAATTGCCCGTATTCTCGGTAAGCCGTACCGTCAGGGTTTTGTGAAAAACCGCTACGTGGGCCGTACCTTTATCATGCCAGGCCAGCAGCTGCGCCGTAAATCCGTGCGCCGTAAACTGAACGCCAACCGTGCGGAATTCCGTGATAAAAACGTGTTGCTGGTGGATGACTCCATCGTGCGCGGTACGACCTCAGAACAGATTATCGAGATGGCGCGTGAGGCAGGAGCGAAGAAGGTGTATCTGGCCTCTGCTGCCCCGGAAATTCGCTTCCCGAACGTTTATGGTATCGATATGCCTACGGCGACGGAGCTGATTGCTCATGGTCGCGAAGTGGACGAGATTCGCCAGATAATTGGCGCAGATGGTCTTATCTTCCAGGATCTGAACGATCTGATTGAAGCCGTCCGTGCTGAGAACCCGGATATTCAGCAGTTTGAATGTTCCGTGTTTAACGGCGTGTACGTCACCAAAGACGTCGACCAGCAATATCTCGATTTCCTCGACTCCCTGCGTAATGACGACGCCAAAGCGATTTTGCGTCAGAACGAAGCGGAAAACCTTGAGATGCACAACGAAGGTTAATGTTTGCTCGCAAGCAAGGGCGCAACCTGCACCCTTGCTTGCAACTCACCGTAATTTCCTGCAAAGTCGGCCCTGAGCAAGTAAGGGCGATTACACATGAAACGACTCATCATTGGTATTTCTGGCGCAAGCGGGGCAATTTACGGCGTGCGCCTGCTGCAGGTTTTGCGTGACGTTACCGATGTGGAAACCCATCTGGTGATGAGTGCCGCTGCCCGGCAGACGCTGGCGCTGGAAACGGACCTCACCGTGCGTGACGTACAGGCGCTGGCGAATGTGACTCACGATACGCGCGATATCGCCGCCAGTATCTCTTCCGGCTCTTTTCAGACCGCCGGAATGGTTATCCTGCCGTGTTCCATTAAAACGCTTTCCGGCATCGTCCACAGCTATACCGATGGGCTGCTTACCCGTGCGGCAGATGTGGTGTTGAAAGAACGCCGCCCGCTGGTGCTGTGCGTGCGCGAAACGCCGCTGCATTTGGGGCATCTGCGCCTCATGACCCAGGCGGCAGAAATTGGCGCAGTAATTATGCCGCCTGTTCCGGCGTTCTATCATCGCCCGCAAACGCTCGATGATGTGATTAATCAAACGGTTAACCGCGTACTTGACCAGTTCGATATTTCCCTTCCACAGGATCTGTTCACCCGCTGGCAAGGGGCGTGAGCCGTTCCATTAGCGTGCAAAGAAGTGTCCGTTGCCCTGTTTCAGGGCAATTTTGTAACCGCGATCATATCCTCAACATTTAATTCGTTAAAACTCAACGAAACGCTGCGGTTCAACCGTCAGACCTGCTATCTTCAAAATCAGGACATTATTGCAACGTTTTATTAACATATTTAACGTCGAATATCCTCATCGACGCGAAAATGGCATAAGACCTGCATGAAAAAGTCTGCAAACACACAACACAACGTAAAACATAATAAAATTACGCCACTTGAGGGTTATGTATGAAGAAGACGGTTCTTGCTTTGTCTTTGCTGGTAGGACTTTCCGCCACCGCGGCCAGCTACGCAGCACTTCCGCAGACGGTTCGTATTGGTACAGATACAACATACGCACCTTTTTCCTCTAAAGATGCCAAAGGCGACTTTGTCGGCTTTGATATCGATCTGGGAAACGAGATGTGTAAGCGCATGCAGATCAAATGTACCTGGGTTGCCAGCGATTTTGATGCTCTGATCCCGTCGCTGAAAGCGAAAAAAATTGACGCCATTATCTCCTCGCTTTCTATCACCGAGAAGCGTCAGCAAGAGATTGCGTTCTCAGACAAACTTTACGCAGCAGACTCACGTCTGATCGCCGCGAAAGGTTCCCCAATTAAACCGACTCTGGATTCCCTCAAGGGTAAACACGTTGGCGTGCTGCAAGGCTCTACTCAGGAAGCCTATGCCAATGACAACTGGCGTAGCAAAGGCGTGGATGTGGTGGCCTATGCGAACCAGGATCTCATTTATTCTGACCTGACGGCGGGTCGTCTCGACGCGGCGTTGCAGGATGAAGTCGCGGCCAGCGAAGGCTTCCTGAAGCAGCCTGCCGGTAAAGACTACGACTTTGCAGGTCCTTCGGTAAAAGATAAAAAATACTTTGGCGACGGAACCGGGATTGGTTTGCGCAAAGATGACACCGAGCTGAAAGCCGCTTTTGATAAAGCGCTGGGTGAACTGCGCAAAGACGGCACTTACGACAAAATGGCGAGTAAGTATTTTAACTTCAATGTCTACGGCGATTAATACGCCGCAGCGGGGAATTGACTGCACCATTGCGGGTAACCATTACGGTGCATAATACATTCAGTGCACTTTTTTGGTGCTTTTGTCGTTGGCTTAATAAGCATGAGTGCATACTTAAGCGCTTTTCATGCAAATAAATACCGCCGACAGGGTAGAATGCTTTGCCTTGTCGGCCTGATTAATGGCACGATAACTGCACCTGGTCCTGTAAAGATCCCCTATAAAAGACAGTCTGTTGAGGATAGTTATGAAAAAACTGGTGTTGTCTCTTTCTCTGGTTCTGGCTTTCTCCAGTGCTACCGCAGCATTTGCCGCCATTCCGCAAAAAATTCGTATCGGTACCGATCCTACTTATGCGCCGTTCGAATCGAAAAATGCGCAGGGTGAATTAGTCGGTTTTGATATCGATCTGGCTAAAGAGCTGTGCAAACGTATCAATACGCAATGTACCTTCGTGGAAAACCCGCTGGACGCGCTGATCCCTTCGCTAAAAGCGAAAAAAATCGATGCGATCATGTCCTCGCTTTCCATTACTGAAAAACGTCAGCAGGAAATTGCCTTTACCGACAAGCTTTATGCAGCCGACTCGCGTCTGGTTGTCGCTAAAGATTCTGCTATTCAGCCGACTATTGAGTCGCTGAAAGGTAAACGTGTCGGCGTGCTGCAGGGCACGACTCAGGAAACGTTCGGTAACGAGCACTGGGCGCCAAAAGGCATTGAAATTGTCTCCTATCAGGGACAAGACAATATCTATTCTGACCTGACTGCCGGGCGTATTGACGCCGCATTCCAGGATGAAGTCGCGGCCAGCGAAGGCTTCCTGAAACAGCCGGTCGGTAAAGATTACAAATTCGGCGGCCCGTCTGTGAAAGACGAGAAGTTATTCGGCGTGGGTACCGGTATGGGGCTGCGCAAAGACGATAACGAGCTGCGCGAAGCGCTGAACAAAGCCTTTGCTGAAATGCGCGCTGACGGGACTTACGAGAAGCTGGCGAAAAAGTATTTCGATTTTGATGTTTACGGCGGTTAATCACCGCAGGTGCTGATAAAGCCCGTAGATTTTTGACGCGTTGAATTTATGCCTGATGGCGCTGCGCTTATCAGGCCTACGGTGATTTTGTAGGCCGGATAAGGCAAAGCCGCCATCCGGCATTTAACGGTTAGTCTGAAATCAAAAGAGGCTTACTACTCCACCACACACGACAGGACAGGCAGCATGTTGTATGGCTTTTCAGGTGTTATTTTACAGGGCGCAATTGTTACGCTTGAGCTGGCACTCAGCTCGGTGGTACTGGCGGTTCTGATAGGTCTTGTCGGCGCGGCAGCTAAGCTGTCGCAAAGCCGGGCAATGGGGCTTATTTTCGAAGGGTACACAACGCTTATCCGCGGGGTTCCCGATCTCGTCTTAATGCTGCTCATCTTCTACGGGTTACAAATTGCGCTGAATACCATTACCGATGCCATCGGTATCGGCCAGATTGATATCGATCCGATGGTCGCGGGTATAATTACGCTTGGGTTTATCTACGGCGCCTATTTTACCGAAACGTTCCGTGGTGCGTTCATGGCTGTGCCAAAAGGTCATATTGAGGCCGCGACGGCATTCGGTTTTACCAGCTCACAAATATTTCGCCGCATTATGTTCCCGGCGATGATGCGCTATGCCTTACCGGGAATAGGCAACAACTGGCAGGTCATTCTTAAGGCCACGGCGCTGGTGTCACTGCTTGGACTTGAAGACGTAGTGAAAGCCACTCAGCTTGCCGGGAAGAGTACCTGGGAGCCGTTCTATTTTGCCGTGGTGTGCGGGGTCATCTATCTGGTGTTTACCACCGTGTCTAATGGTGTGCTGCTGTACCTTGAGCGCCGCTACTCCGTGGGTGTGAAGAGGGCTGACCTGTGATTGAGATTATTCAGGAATACTGGAAGTCCCTGCTGTGGACTGACGGATATCGCTACACTGGCGTTGCTATCACTCTCTGGCTGCTGATTTCGTCGGTGGTGATGGGCGGGATACTGGCGCTGTTTTTGGCGATTGGTCGCGTTTCCAGTAATAAATTTATCCAGTTTCCCATCTGGCTGTTCACCTATATTTTTCGTGGCACGCCGCTGTACGTTCAACTTCTGGTGTTCTATTCCGGGATGTATACGCTGGAGATCGTCAAAGGAACGGACTTCCTTAACGCATTTTTCCGCAGTGGGCTGAATTGTACCGTGCTGGCATTGACGCTGAATACCTGTGCCTACACGACGGAGATTTTCGCCGGGGCTATTCGTTCCGTACCCCATGGTGAGATTGAAGCCGCGCGCGCATACGGTTTCTCGTCATTCAAACTGTATCGCTGCATTATTTTACCTTCCGCGCTGCGTATTGCGCTGCCGGCATACAGCAATGAAGTTATTTTAATGCTGCACTCCACGGCGCTGGCATTTACCGCCACGGTGCCTGATTTGTTGAAGATCGCCCGCGATATCAACTCGGCAACGTATCAGCCGTTTACCGCCTTCGGTATTGCCGCCGTACTGTATTTGATTATTTCGTATGCCCTGATCAGTCTGTTCCGTAAAGCGGAAAAACGCTGGTTGCAGCATGTATCCTCTAAATGATTCGAGTAACACGATGTCTGAAAATAAATTAAACGTTATCGATTTACATAAGCACTACGGCGAACATGAAGTGCTGAAAGGGGTATCGCTGCAGGCCAATGCGGGTGATGTTATCAGTATTATTGGTTCGTCAGGTTCGGGTAAAAGTACCTTCCTGCGCTGCATTAACTTTCTGGAAAAGCCGAGTGCCGGAACGATTGTGGTTAGCGGTCAGAATATTGGCCTGGTGCGCGATAAAGACGGTCAGTTGAAGGTTGCAGATAAAAATCAGCTGCGTCTGCTACGCACGCGACTGACGATGGTCTTTCAGCACTTCAATCTGTGGAGCCACATGACGGTGCTGGAAAACGTGATGGAAGCGCCGATTCAGGTGCTGGGGCTGAGCAAGCAGGAAGCCCGCGAACGTGCGGTGAAGTATCTGGCCAAAGTCGGTATTGATGAGCGCGCGCAGGGCAAATATCCGGTACATCTGTCCGGTGGTCAGCAGCAGCGCGTCTCTATTGCGCGTGCGTTGGCGATGGAACCGGAAGTGTTGCTGTTTGATGAACCCACATCAGCGCTTGACCCAGAACTTGTGGGTGAGGTTTTGCGTATTATGCAACAGCTGGCCGAAGAGGGTAAAACCATGGTGGTCGTGACCCACGAAATGGGATTCGCTCGACATGTCTCCACGCACGTGATTTTCCTGCATCAGGGGAAAATTGAGGAAGAGGGCGACCCGGAGCAGGTATTCGGTAATCCGCAAAGCCCGCGTTTGCAGCAATTTCTCAAGGGCTCGCTGAAATAAGTGAGTTGCCCGGAGGCGTTACGCTTTCCGGGCCTACCGCTTTAACGCGCTGTACTCCAGACGATAAACCCAGTCGTCATACGCTATGCCGTTCACTTCATAGGCTTTTTCAAGCACCTGAGTGCGTATAAATCCTGTTTTTTCCAGAATGCGTATCGACCCGGTATTTCCGGCTAATACATAGGCATTTATCGCCGTTACGCCAGCCTGTTGAAAGGCATAATCGCACACGGCACGTACGGCTTCGCTGGCAATCCCTTTTCCCTGCGCCCGCGGCGTGATGGCATAGCCAATATCAGCTTCCTGAGGATAAAGATGGCTTATCTGTAAGCCAATATCGCCCAGTTGCGCCGTGTTGTTGTGCTCCCGGATAACAAAGGTATGTCGAGCGGAAAGGCGTCTGGCGAAGAGCAGGCGAGTATCTTTGGTTGGGGCGATATCACCCATGAAACGCATGACGTCCGGATTTTCTCGTAGCCGCTGGAAAAAAGGCCAGTCAGCGAGTTGGTATAAAGAGAGAGTAAGTCGGGGTGTTGATATTATCGCCATAACGTCGCCATTGTGGTATTTGGTTTTTTAACCATACCACCACAATGGCAACAGTGAAGGGATATCAGACATTATCGGATGACATCGGCCAGCGCTTCTTCCAAATCGTACCAACGAAACGCAAAACCTGCCCCCTCCAGTCGCTTGGGCAACGCGCGCTGCCCCCCGAGGACCAGCACCGAGGATTCGCCCATCAGCAGCCGCATAGCGGCTGCCGGAACGCGCAGGATCGCCGGGCGGTTTAGGGCATGACCCAGCGCATGGGCGAACTGTTCATTGCGAACCGGGTATGGCGAAACCATATTGAAGGGACCGCGCAGATCGTTATCCAGCAGCCAGATAATCCCGTTGACCATATCGTCAATATGGATCCAGGCCAGGTATTGACGCCCATTGCCGATAGGACCGCCAAGCCCCAGACGAAACGGTGGAACCATCTTTACGAGGATCCCGCCTGTAGAGGCCAATACAACGCCAGTACGTAGCAAACATACGCGGGTTTTGTCGCTTTGCGCAGCGCTGGCGATCTGTTCCCACCGGGCGCACAACTTATGGGTGAATTCATTATGTGGCGGTTCTTCTTCCGTCACAACGACTTCACCCAGATCGCCGTAGTATCCCGTAGCGGAACCAGAGATGAGTACGGCAGGCGGCGTGTTGCTGACCTTGATTAAATCGACCAGTTTCTGCGTAATCCCCCAGCGGCTCTGGCACAAACGCTCTTTTTGCTCAGCGCTCCAGCGTTTGTCGGCGATAGGCTCTCCGGCAAGATTGATGACAGCATCAACGCCATCGAGGTTTTGCTGCTCTTCCAGCCCTTTCCAAAGCGTGACCCGGGAGTCCAGAATCTGACGAGCCTTATCAGGAGTACGTGTCACTACGGTAATCTGATGCCCCAGTTCCAGCAGGCGGGGGATCAAATGACGTCCAATCAGGCCAGTACCGCCGGTAATCAGAATCTGCATGTCGCCTCCCGGGTTACGTTTAGCGCTGCCAGCTCAATGTCATGGAAACGGAGTCGGCGTAACGCAATGCGTGAAGTTTATCGATCTCCACTTCAGCATAAGTGACCCAGTGATGTTCGCGTGCGATATCGAGCACATCTTGCGTTAATTTTTCCAACAATGAGAAGCGGTTACTCTCAACGTGCGAAATGATGCTCTTGGTGATGGTGCGATAATTCAGCGCATCGTTGATATCTTCACTGGTCCGGGCTTTGTCTGCTGGATAGTGGATGGCAATATTGATGACGATATCCTGTCGGTTCAGAATCTCTTCTTCTTTAATGCCGATAAAAGTGCGCAGACGAAGGTTTTTTATACGAATAATTGCGTCAGGTTGTGACATTGCAGGTTTCCTCCATGTATGAACCTTTTCATGATACACGAGAACCGAATCGCGTTAACTTTTCTCGCTCTGCGCTTGCTGCATCGCCCGTTCTGTTGCGGGACGAGTACGGATACGTTCGTACCAGTTATTGACCGCCGGATAGTTGTCGAGGTCGATACGCTGGCGCTGGTGGAGATTAATCCACGGCCAGCAGGCAATGTCGGCAATGCTGTAATGATCGCCACCCAGCCAGGGTGATATTTCCAGGCGTTTATTCATGACGTTGTACAGTCGCTGGGTTTCCACCTGATACCGTTCAATGGCGTAGGGGATAGTCTGCGGTGCGAAGTGGCTGAAGTGATGATTTTGTCCCAGCATTGGCCCAAGTCCGCTAACCTGCCAGAAGAGCCACTGCAGCGTGGTGTGGCGCTCGCGTAATTCGCCGCTGAGTAGCTTACCGCTCTTTTCCGCCAGGTAGAGTAAAATCTCGCCAGACTCAAACAGGCTAATGGGTTTTCCGCCATCCTCCGGGGCGCAGTCGATGATGGCCGGAATTTTATTATTCGGTGAAATCAGCAAAAAGTCAGGGCGGAACTGGCTGCCTCTGCTGATATCTACATGAATCAGACGGTATTTTAACTGCGCCTCTTCGAGAAACAGTGTGATTTTGTGCCCGTTTGGCGATGGAGTGTAGTAAAGGTCGATCATTTTCAGCGTCCGTTTTGTCATGAACCGGGTCACTACAAGTATAGAAGCTGCCGACGTGTGTGAGTTTTCATCAAGTGACAGCGAGAGAAAGACTCTATATTTTGAAAGAAAGCCAATACACTTCAGAGGACATTATGAGCAAACCTGCAATTACGCTGTGGTCAGATGCCAACTTTTTCTCCCCTTATGTACTGTCTGTTTATGTCGCTCTGCAAGAGAAAGGGCTGCCTTTTACGCTGAAAACTGTCAACCTCAATAGTGGCGAACACTTGCAACCTTCATGGCAAGGGTATGCGCTGACGCGGCGCGTACCGGTTCTTGACATTGACGGTTTTGAACTGAGTGAATCCTCGGCGATTGCCGAGTTCCTGGAAGAGCGTTTCGCTCCACCACAATGGGAGCGCATTTATCCGCACGATCTACAAAAACGGGCTCGCGCCCGCCAGGTTCAGGCCTGGCTCCGTAGCGATCTGATGCCTATCCGGGAAGAGCGTTCGACGGATGTGGTTTTTGCTGGCGTGAAGAAAGGTCCGTTGACGGAAGCAGGAAGGGCCAGTGCGGAAAAATTGTTTGCCACGGCGGGCAGTTTACTGGCGCACGGTAAGCAGAATTTGTTTGGTGAATGGTGTATCGCAGACAGCGATTTAGCGCTAATGCTTAATCGACTGGTTCTGAATGGCGATGATGTACCAGAACAGCTCGCAGAGTATGCCACCTTCCAGTGGCAACGCGCTTCGGTACAACGTTTTATCGCGCTTTCAGCGAAGCGTTCCTGCTGAAAGTAGGGACGTAATCCAGTATCATTGAAAGGTATTTTTCAACGAGGGGTGAGTGATGAAACTGATGTTCGCATCGGACATTCATGGTTCGTTGCCGGCTACGGAATGCGTACTTGAACGGTTTGCCCAAAGCGGTGCGCAATGGCTGGTGATACTGGGCGATGTATTGAACCATGGGCCGCGTAATGCGCTGCCAGAGGGCTACGCGCCAGCGCAGGTCGCCGAGCGTTTGAATGAGCAGGCGTCGCGGATAATTGCGGTACGTGGTAATTGCGACAGCGAAGTGGATCAGATGCTTCTGCATTTTCCAATAACCGCGCCATGGCAGCAAATTCTGACTGACAGCCAGCGACTCTTTCTGACGCACGGACATCTTTTTGGTCCGGATAACTTACCACCGCTCAACGCCGGCGATGTGCTGGTTTATGGACATACGCATCTGCCGGTGGCAGAGCGACGTGGGGATATCTACCAGTTTAACCCCGGTTCGGTAAGCATCCCGAAAGGGGGATTTACGGCAAGCTACGGGATTCTGGATGATAATGTTCTCAGCGTGATGGCACTCAATGATCAAAGTATTATTGCGCAGGTCGAGATTAATCCGTAAGTTACCCCACAAACGTAAACGCGCCGTAAGAGCGCTAGAAAAAAGAAGGTTTCCTGATGGTGGAACAGCGTCGTTTGGCAAGTACTGAATGGGTGGATATTGTGAATGAAGACAATGAAGTCATCGCACAATCCAGCCGGGAACAAATGCGGGCACAATGCTTGCGCCACCGTGCAACGTATATCGTTGTACACGATGGTATGGGTAAAATTCTGGTTCAGCGTCGCACTGAGACAAAGGACTTTATGCCCGGTATGCTGGATGCTACCGCGGGGGGGGTTGTTCAGGCTGATGAGCAGCTTCTGGACTCCGCGCGTCGTGAAGCTGAAGAAGAATTGGGCATTGCAGGTGTCCCGTTTGCCGAGCACGGTCAGTTTTATTTTGAAGACCAGAACTGTCGCGTCTGGGGCGGGCTGTTTAGCTGCGTTTCTCACGGACCGTTTGCGCTGCAGGAAGAAGAAATTAGTGAAGTGTGTTGGCTGACGCCGGAAGAAATTACCGCGCGCTGTGATGAATTTACACCGGACTCACTGAAGGCACTGGCGCTGTGGATGACCCGCAACGCCAAGAATGAAAGTGCGAAAGCCGAAAAACACGAAGAAGCTGAGTAAATTCAGCACCGCCGATCCTGGATGACGGGATCGGGAGTCGTTGTAGGCCGGATAAGCCGCTGATGCGCATTATCCGGCCTTGTTGTTTAATGGTAGCCCATTATCTGCGCGCCAATCACCACCACGCTGGACATAATAAACAGCAGTCCCAACAGCGTGGCGCCTACCTTCAGCCAGTTACGAAAATCCACCCGACAAACGCCTAACGTTGCCATCAGTGATGCCGACGTAGGATAGATAATATGACTGAATCCGTCACCAAACTGGAATGCCAGAACGGTGACCTGACGGTTGACGCCAACCAGATCGCCCAACGGTGCCAGCAGCGGCATGGTCAACGCAGCCTGACCGGAGCCGGAGGTAACGAAGAAATTAAATACCGCCTGGAACAGCAGCATAAACCACGCCGCAATGGCGTTATCCAGACCGCTAATGCCGTTGGCGATGCTGTGCAGCAGGGTATTCAGTACGCTGGCATCGCCCGCTTCACCATTGCCTACCAGCAGCAATATCCCCTTGGCAAAACCCACTAGCAGGGCAGGGGCAATCATCATACGCGCACCCTCAGTAAATGAGGACGCCATGATGTTAACCGTCATGCCGTTGAGCCGAAAGACGACGCCGATAATGCCAATCACCAGGCCCATAGTGAAGAACTGGCTGGCAATCTCCGGGATAAACCACGCGTGGACGATAACGCCCCAAATGACCCACACGATCACGCCCGTCAGCACCATCAGTACCAGCCAGTCGCCGAGCGTGAAGCGGCGCTCAATGACCTCATCCTGCTGTTCGCGGAAGAAGCGGTCTGATTCATGCACGCGTGACAGCAGCGGATTCTTTTTGATGCGCGCCGCGTAGGCCAGCGTGAATGTCAGGCCGATCATCGTCGCCACAACCCACACCACGATGCGCAGACCCGAACCCGAGAGCACAGGGACACCGGCAATACCCTGTGCGACAACCACACAGAATGGGTTCATCCACGAACTGGCAAAGCCAATTTGGGTGGCAATGTAGGTCACCAGCACAGTGGTGATACTGTCGTAACCTAAGCGTACCATCAGCGGCGCGATGATAATGGCAAAGGCGACAGCCTCTTCCCCCATGCCAAATACCGCGCCACCCAATGAGAAGAGAATAAACAGCACCGGGATAAACAAGACCTCGTTACCCCGGGTATGGCGGATGAGCGCCAGGATGCCGTTATCAATGGTTCCGGTGCGCATCACGATGCCAAACGCGCCGCCAATCACCAGCATAAACATAATGATGCCAACGGCAGTACCGAATTTAGAGCCGGAGGTTAACCCTTCAAACGGGAAGTTCATCAGACCAGGACTTTCGTCACCGGTGGTAAAGAACTTAACCGGGTGATACTGCTCTTCACCGGCTTCATTGGTCAGAATACGGAATGAGTGGGGATCAACAACCTTGCGGGTCTTGGTTTGCCCATCAACCTGATACTGCACTTCCTGACTGTCGAACATCCCGACGGGAACAACCCAGGTCGCCAGACTGGTTAAAATGGCGACGAAAAAAATTATCACCAGCGTGTCGGGCATCGCCCACTTTTTGGCTGGCCGTGTTTCTGTTACTGCTGACATGAAAGACTATCCCTGTTGCAATGCAAAAGAGGGTAAGTATGCAAACAGGAGAATAGTTATTCATTGATGCAGCGCATCCTGGTAAATGTTTCAGATTATGCAAACGGGAAAAACAGATATAAAAAAACCGGAAATATTAGCTATTTCCGGTTTGATAAGCAGGATGTGTTGCCGGATAAAGCATCCGGCACACGCAGCAAATTACTGCTGCTGCTGGGAAGACTGGATCGCGGTCAGAGCGATGGTGTAGACGATATCGTCTACCAGCGCGCCACGAGACAGGTCGTTCACCGGCTTGCGCATACCCTGCAGCATCGGCCCGATGGAGATCAGGTCGGCAGAACGCTGTACCGCTTTGTAGGTGGTGTTACCGGTGTTCAGATCCGGGAAGATGAACACGGTAGCGCGACCGGCAACCGGAGAGTTCGGCGCTTTGGATTTTGCTACATCAGCCATAACGGCGGCGTCATACTGCAGCGGGCCGTCGATCATCAGGTCAGGACGTTTTTCCTGTGCCAGACGAGTCGCTTCACGTACTTTCTCTACGTCGCTACCTGCACCAGAGGTACCGGTGGAGTAGGAGAGCATCGCAACGCGCGGTTCGATACCGAAAGCAGTTGCGGAATCAGCGGACTGAATCGCGATTTCTGCCAGCTGCTCTGCAGTTGGATCCGGGTTGATCGCGCAGTCGCCGTAGACGTAAACCTGATCCGGCAGCAGCATGAAGAACACGGAGGATACCAGAGAACTGCCCGGTGCAGTTTTGATTAGCTGCAGCGGTGGACGAATGGTATTCGCGGTAGTGTGAACGGCACCAGAAACCAGTCCGTCAACGTCGTCCTGTTCCAGCATCAGGGTACCGAGAACCACGTTGTCTTCCAGCTGTTCGCGGGCAACGGTTTCGGTCATACCTTTGTTTTTACGCAGTTCGACCAGGCGTGCAACGTAGCTTTCGCGAACCACATCCGGGTCAACGATTTCAACGCCAGCGCCCAGCTCAACGCCCTGAGACGCCGCAACGCGGGTGATCTCATCCGGGTTACCCAACAGTACGCAGGTTGCGATACCGCGTTCAGCACAGATAGCCGCCGCTTTAACGGTACGCGGTTCGTCGCCTTCTGGCAGAACAACGCGTTTGCCCGCTTTACGCGCCAGTTCGGTCAACTGGTAGCGGAACGCTGGTGGAGACAGACGACGGCTGCGCTCAGACGTTGCGGTCAGAGATTCAACCCAGTCGGCGTTGATGTAGTTAGCAACGTATTCCTGAACTTTCTCAATACGCTCGTGATCGTCAACCGGAACTTCCAGGTTGAAGCTCTGCAGGCTCAGAGAGGTCTGCCAGGTATTGGTGTTGACCATGAATACCGGCAGGCCAGTTTCGAATGCACGTTCACACAGCTTAGTGATGCGCGCGTCCATTTCATAGCCGCCAGTCAGCAGCAGGGCGCCGATTTCCACGCCGTTCATCGCTGCCAGGCATGCAGCAACCAGCACGTCCGGACGGTCAGCGGAAGTCACCAGCAGAGAACCTGCGCGGAAGTGTTCCAGCATGTGCGGAATGCTGCGTGCGCAGAAAGTCACAGACTTCACGCGACGGGTATTGATATCGCCTTCGTTCACGATGGTGGCGTTCAGGTGACGCGCCATATCGATTGCACGGGTGGCGATCAGATCGAAGCTCCACGGCACCGCGCCCAGAACCGGCAGCGGGCTGGACTCCTGCAGTTTAGCCGGATCAACTTTGATCACTTTCGCTTTGGAAGAGTCGTCGAAAATCTCAGACAGATCCGGGCGAGTACGGCCCTGCTCATCAACCGGTGCGTTCAGTTTGTTAACGATTACGCCGGTGATGTTGGTGTTTTTCGCGCCGCCGAAGCTGCTGCGAGTCAGTTCAATACGCTCGTTCAGCTGTTCCGGGGTATCGGTACCCTGAGACATGACGAAGACGATTTCCGCGTTCAGCGTTTTCGCGATTTCGTAGTTCAGAGACTGTGCGAACTGATGTTTACGGGTTGGGACCAGGCCTTCAACCAGTACAACTTCAGCGTCTTTAGTATTCGCGTGATAGTTCGCGATAATCTCTTCCATCAGCACATCTTTCTGATTGCTGGACAGCAGAGATTCAACGTGGCTCATCTTCAGCGGCTCAGCGGCTGGCAGAGAAGAGTTAGCACGCACGATGCTGGTAGTCTGGTCAGGCGCATCGCCACCGGCACGAGGCTGAGCGATAGGCTTAAAGACGCTCAGACGAACGCCTTTGCGTTCCATAGCACGGATCACGCCAAGGCTGACGCTGGTCAGGCCGACGCTGGTTCCGGTAGGGATCAGCATAATAATACGGGACACGGTTTATCCTCTTTCGTTACCGCCAATTTAGACGGGTTACAAAACAGCACCGCCAGCTAGGCTGGCGGTGTGAAATCAGGCAGTCAGACGGCTCGCGTCTTGCGCGATAACCAGTTCTTCGTTGGTTGGGATAACCACCGCAGGACGGGTACCTTCTTTGTTGATGAAACCAGATTTGCCGAAACGTGCGGCCAGGTTACGTTCGTGGTCAACTTCGAAGCCCAGAACGCCCAGTTTGCCCAGAGACAGTTCACGAACCATCGCGGCGTTTTCACCAATGCCACCGGTGAAGACAACCGCATCCAGACGACCATCCATCAGCGCGGTGTAGGAACCGATGTATTTCGCCAGACGGTGGCAGTAAACGTCCATTGCACGTTTAGCGTCTTCTTTGGTGGTGTAGTTGTCTTCAACATAACGGCAGTCGCTGGTGACTTCGGTCAGACCCAGCAGGCCAGACTCTTTGGTCAGCATTTTGTTGATCTGGTCAACGCTCATGCCCAGGGTGTCGTGCAGGTGGAAGATGATCGCCGGGTCGATGTCACCGGAACGCGTACCCATCACCAGACCTTCCAGCGGGGTCAGACCCATGGAGGTATCAACACATTTACCGTTACGGATTGCAGAAACAGAACCGCCGTTGCCCAGGTGGCAAGTGATGATGTTCAGTTCATCAACCGGTTTGTTCAGCATTTTTGCCGCTTCCTGAGTCACGAAGAAGTGGCTGGTACCGTGCGCGCCGTAACGACGAACGCCATGCTCTTTGTACAGGCTGTACGGCAGGGCATAGAGGTAAGATTCTTCCGGCATAGTCTGATGGAACGCGGTGTCGAATACGGCCACGTTTTTGTCTTTCAGATTCGGGAAGGATTTCAGCGCTTCAGCGATACCGATCAGGTGTGCAGGGTTGTGCAACGGTGCAAAAGAGGCTGCATCTTTGATACCCTGAATAACGGAATCGTCGATAACTACAGAGCCGGTGTATTTTTCGCCGCCGTGAACAACACGGTGACCAATCGCAGTCAGCTGAGCAGACAGTTCTGGTTTTTGTGCCAGAATAGTATTAACGATAAAATTCAGCGCTTCACTGTGAGCGGCGCCTGCACCTAAAGCCGCTTCTTGTTTACCGCCATCCATTTTCCATTTGATACGTGCTTCTGGGAGATGGAAACATTCGGCTAAACCAGAAAGGTATTCTTCACCGTTTACTGCATCGATGATGGCAAATTTCAGTGAGGAGCTACCGCAGTTCAGAACCAGTACTAACTTACTCGACATGGAAGTACCTATTTATGATACGTGGCTAAAAAAACGTCAGGGAGTCATAGAGCGTAGCGCATGATGACACCGACGTTTATGATTAACATCATGCGCCAGGGTCTTTTTGGGCACGATGGAATAAATACCTTTGAGTCTATGTCATTTTGCGTATTTTTCAGCCAATGGCATACTATGTGTCAATTTGACGACTCAATGATTTTGGACTAAAGGCCTTACAGGCCGGCACAGGATACCTGAATGTGGGTATCAAAGACAAAATGTTTTGAACGATGTCCTTTGTAGTTGTTGTTTTGCACAAATTTTTTAATTTTTATATGTGAAGTTGAGGTAACCGCCATGTCGACACCGGATAATCGTTCCGTCAATTTTTTTAGCTTGTTCCGCCGGGGGCAGCACTACGCGAAGACGTGGCCAATGGAAAAGCGCCTCGCGCCTGTGTTTGTAGAGAACCGCGTGATCCGTATGACACGTTACGCAATCCGTTTTATGCCGCCTATCGCCGTCTTCACGTTATGCTGGCAAATTGCGTTGGGTGGTCAGTTGGGACCGGCTGTGGCAACGGCGCTATTTGCGCTGAGCCTGCCAATGCAGGGCATGTGGTGGTTGGGTAAGCGTTCCGTGACACCGCTGCCGCCTTCGATTCTCAACTGGTTCTACGAAGTTCGGGGGAAATTACAAGAAGCCGGACAGGCGTTATCGCCGGTTGAAGGGAAGCCTGATTACCAGGCGCTGGCTGACACGCTTAAGCGTGCCTTCAAACAACTGGATAAAACTTTCCTCGATGATTTGTAATTGACCCCTGATTACGCATATAAAAGAAGGCACAAGATGCCTTCTTTTTTTTCATCGCAGTAGTAGTGATACAGGAGTCCCAAATGGAAATGACCAACGCTCAACGTCTGATTTTGTCGAATCAGTACAAAATGATGACTATGCTCGATCCCACTAACGCCGAGCGTTATCGTCGTTTGCAGACGATTATTGAACGCGGTTACGGTTTGCAGATGCGCGAGCTGGATCGTGAGTTTGGTGAGCTGACGGAAGAAACCTGCCGTACGATTATCGATATTATGGAGATGTATCACGCATTACATGTGTCCTGGACTAATCTTAAGGATGCACAGGCCATTGATGAGCGCCGCGTGACCTTCCTCGGTTTTGACGCCGCAACGGAAGCCCGTTTCCTCGGATACGTTCGCTTTATGGTCAATGTGGAAGGTCGCTATACCCACTTTGATGCGGGTACGCATGGCTTCAACGCCCAGACCCCGATGTGGGAAAAATATCAGCGTATGTTGAACGTCTGGCACTCTTGCCCGCGCCAGTATCACCTGAGCGCGAATGAAATTAACCAAATCATTAATGCCTGAGGGGGCGAGCGTGCAGTGCAAAGGTTTTCTGTTTGATCTGGATGGAACGCTGGTTGATTCCTTACCCGCAGTAGAACGCGCGTGGTGCAACTGGGCCGATCGTTTTGGCCTCGATCACGACGAGGTGCTCGGATTTATTCATGGCAAGCAGGCCATTACCTCTCTACGACACTTTATGGTGGGCAAATCTGAGGCTGAGATCGCTGCGGAGTTCACCCGTCTGGAGCAGATCGAAGCGACGGAAACCGCTGGGATCACCGCGCTGCCGGGGGCTGTTGATTTACTCAACCATCTCAATAAAGCGGGTATTCCATGGGCGATTGTGACCTCAGGCTCTATGCCAGTCGCACGAGCGCGCCATCGTGTCGCGGGGCTTCCCGCGCCTGAAGTGTTTGTCACCGCCGAACGTGTAAAAAGAGGGAAACCAGAACCAGACGCTTATCTGTTAGGCGCTCAACTGCTGGGTCTCGCACCGCAAGAGTGTACCGTGGTTGAAGATGCGCCCGCTGGTGTGCTTTCAGGACTGGCGGCTGGGTGTCATGTGATCGCGGTCAATGCGCCTGCGGACACGCCGCGTCTGGATGAGGTCGACTTTTCGTTGACCAGTCTGGAACAGATTTCCGTGACCAAGCAACCCAACGGAAATGTGGTCGTAGTAAGAAATACCTGATCATGATTTAGCCCCAGATTGTTGGGGCTTTTTTATGGCAGAATCGACTCATCCCTCTCATTTAACAAGGATATGTTGTGAACGGTGAATTGATATGGGTTCTCTCATTGTTGGCGATTGCCGTCGTTTTGTTTGCCACTGGCAGAGTGCGTATGGATGCAGTTGCTCTGTTGGTCATCATTGCCTTTGTTCTGAGTGGAACACTGAGCATCTCAGAGGCTTTTTCGGGTTTCAGCGATCCTAACGTTATTTTGATTGCGGCTTTATTTATCATTGGTGACGGCCTGGTGCGTACCGGGGTGGCAACGGTGATGGGGGCATGGCTGGTGAAGGTGGCCGGCAGTAGTGAAGTCAAAATGCTGGTTTTGCTGATGATCACCGTCGCCGGGCTCGGTGCCTTTATGAGTTCCACTGGCGTAGTCGCGATTTTTATTCCTGTTGTTTTAAGCGTATCTATGCGCATGCAAACCTCGCCCTCGCGTCTGATGATGCCGCTTAGCTTCGCGGGGCTTATCAGCGGCATGATGACGCTGGTGGCGACGCCGCCCAACCTGGTCGTCAACAGTGAGTTACTGCGCGAGGGACTCAACGGTTTCAGCTTTTTCAGCGTGACCCCGCTTGGGCTGGTTGTTCTGGTGCTCGGCATCATTTACATGCTGCTGATGCGTTTTATGCTCAAAGGTGAGGACTCCGGGCAACAGGGGGATGGCTGGAAACGCCGGACCTTTCGCGATCTTATCAAAGAGTATCGTCTGACGGGGCGCGCCCGCCGCCTGGCTATTCGTCCCGGCTCGCCGATGATTGGCCAGCGTCTTGACGACCTGAAGCTGCGTGAGCGCTACGGGGCGAACGTGATTGGTGTTGAGCGCTGGCGTCGCTTTCGGCGCGTGATTGTGGACGTTAATGGGGTCTCTGAGTTCCGTGCCCGTGACGTTTTGCTCATTGATATGTCCGCCGCTGATGTCGATCTGCGCGAATTCTGCAGTGAACAATTGCTGGAGCCGATGGTGCTGCGCGGCGAGTATTTTTCCGAACAGGCGCTTGATGTGGGGATGGCTGAGATTTCGTTGATCCCGGAATCAGAATTAATCGGTAAAACGGTAAGGGAAATCGCGTTTCGTACGCGTTACGGCCTGAATGTCGTCGGGGTGAAGCGTGATGGTACGGCGATGGACGGCGCGGTAGTGGATGAACCGTTGCTGATGGGCGATATCATTCTGGTCGTGGGTAACTGGAAACTTATCACATCGTTGGGTAAAAAAGGCCGCGACTTTGTGGTGTTGAACATGCCGGTCGAAGTCAGTGAAGCGTCTCCGGCACACAGCCAGGCACCGCACGCGATTTTCTGCCTGGTTCTGATGGTTGCGTTAATGCTGACGGATGAAATACCCAATACGGTGGCCGCAATTATCGCCTGCCTGCTGATGGGGAAATTCCGGTGTATTGATGCAGAGAGCGCCTATAAGGCGATCCACTGGCCAAGCATTATCTTGATCGTCGGGATGATGCCTTTTGCGCTGGCTTTACAAAAGACCGGCGGTGTCGATCTGGTGGTGAAAGGGCTAATGGACGTTGGTGGTGGGTACGGCCCGTATATGATGCTGGGCTGCCTGTTCGTGCTGTGCGCGACCATTGGTTTATTTATCTCGAATACCGCAACAGCGGTGCTGATGGCGCCGATTGCGCTGGCGGCGGCAAAGTCGATGGGCGTTTCGCCGTATCCTTTTGCGATGGTGATTGCGATGGCGGCTTCCGCCGCCTTTATGACGCCAGTGTCTTCACCTGTTAACACGCTGGTGTTGGGGCCGGGTAACTACAGCTTTAGCGACTTCGTGAAGATTGGCGTACCGTTTACGGTGATTGTCATGGCAGTGTGCGTGGTGATGATCCCGATGCTGTTCCCGTTTTGACCGCCGCAGTAAACGCCTGATGGCGATGCGCTTATCAGGCCTACGGATATCACGCTACCTGTAGGCCGGATAAGGCGTTAGCCGCCATCCGGCAAAATCGTTTAAAGTGGTGAATCCTGGCTGATTTCATCTAATGAAAGGTGAAAGCTTGGGACAAACATGTCCATAAAGTAGTCCATCTCTTCGCTGCGTCGTGACTCCAGCGTTTTTTCCAGACGTGTTTTCGCCAGCAGAAACTCGTTGTTACCGGCTGAGAGTTCTTCCAGGCACTTCAGATACGCGCACAGGGCATCGGCCTGTTTAACAATCGATCTTTCTTCTTCACTTAAGGCATGTTCATCAATGAGCGGTGCAAAAATATCGCGCAACTCATCGGGAACCATATCGACCAGTTTTTGCTGGGCAATTTTCTCTATCGCTTTATATTCCTGAGCAATCTGCGAGTTGAAATATTTCACTGGGGTAGGGAGATCGCCGGTTAACACCTCTGACGCATCGTGATACATCGCCAGCAGGGCAATACGCTCAGCATTTACCTGACCACCAAATTTACGGTTTTTGATCGCGGCCAGCGCATGAGCAACCATAGCAACCTGCAGACTGTGTTCGGACACGTTTTCGGTGCGCACGTTGCGCATCAGCGGCCAGCGGTTAATGAGTTTCAGACGGGAGAGGTGGGCAAAAAAGTGGCTCTGCTTCATAACGACCCTTATATGATGGCAACCTAAGAGTCATTGTGCGCAGAGAAGGCTGTCAGATGCAAATACTCGTCATACTGGTCCGACAGCCTTTGTTTAATTACAACTGGTGATAGCCTGACAGGAAGCGCTCGAATTTACTTAGCGACATTTCGATATCGTCAATACGCGGCAGTGTGACGATACGGAAATGATCCGGCCACGGCCAGTTGAAAGCCGTTCCCTGAACCAGCAGGACTTTTTCTTGCAGCAGAAAGTCGAGAACCATCTTCTGGTCGTCGTGAATATTGAAGCGTTTGGCATCAATTTTCGGGAACATATACAGCGCGCCGCGTGGCTTCACGCAGGAGACGCCCGGAATATCATTAAGTAATTCCCAGGCCCGGTTGCGCTGTTCATACAAACGTCCGCCTGGCATGATAAATTCGCTGATGCTCTGGTATCCACCCAGCGCGGTTTGAATGGCGTGTTGCGCTGGAACGTTGGCGCATAAACGCATGGAGGCCAACATTTCAAGACCTTCAATATACCCTTTGGCATGTTTCTTCGGTCCGTTCAGTACCATCCAACCCTGGCGGAACCCCGCAACACGATAAGTTTTTGACAGGCCATTGAAGGTAATAGTCAGCAGATCCGGGGCCATTGCCGCAATTGAGTGATGCTCGGCATCATCATAGAGAATTTTGTCATAAATCTCGTCAGCAAAGATAATGAGGTTGTTCTGGCGAGCAATCTCAACAATCTCCATCAGCAGCTCTTTAGAGTAAACGGCGCCGGTAGGGTTGTTTGGGTTAATGATGACGATCCCACGTGTGCGCGGGGTGATTTTTGCCCGAATATCATCAAGGTCCGGGAACCAGTCTGACGATTCATCACACAGGTAGTGCACGGCATTACCGCCAGAGAGCGATACTGCCGCTGTCCACAGCGGGTAATCAGGTGCAGGAACCAGCATTTCGTCCCCACTGTTCAGCAACGCCTGCATCGCCTGAACGATTAATTCAGAAACGCCGTTACCGATATAAATGTCCTCCACGGTAACATCGCGCATCCCGCGGGCCTGGTAATGCTGCATGATCGCTTTGCGGGCTGAATAAAGACCTTTTGAATCGCAATACCCTTGTGCGGTAGGCAAATTGCGGATCACATCGACCAGAATTTCATCTGGTGCTTCAAACCCGAATGGCGCAGGGTTGCCGATGTTGAGTTTCAGAACTTTATTGCCTTCTTCTTCCAGGCGCTTTGCTTCCTTCAGAACCGGGCCACGAATGTCATAACAGACATTTTCTAATTTGCTGGATTTTTCAATGGGGGACATGAATCTTGACCTTTTTAGCTGTGAATGCCACTCCCTGCCGTGGAAGTCAGCACAGAACAATGTACTCCCCCGACGGTGAGTTTTGAAGGGTCTTTAGTAGAAGATTTCGAAAGTTGCGATGTTATAATTAACTGTTAATAACTAAATAATGAAATTAATATAGAATTATAATCTTGATATTTTTGATTTTGTGGTTATATGTTTCGATGTGGCGGCTAGGGTATGGTGATTTGTTTTGGTAAAAATAGTGAGATGTGCAAAACGGGGCGCGGTCGGGAGTATCTGCTGTATTGCGCAATTCGAAAATACTGAGGTTTGAGCCTGACAAACTGTTATCGGCCTGATCTGACAACGACGCGGTGTGAATCTATTGTTAAGTATAATTAATGAATGGTGGCATTCTTAATTAATTATTATTTAATATTTAAACAGTATTTATTGAACGCGTTAATAATACGAAAACTGCCAGTCTGAGTTATCAACTTTTTGCTTCGATTAATTCGCGATAACACTTATAAATATAGTGGTTTTAGGTTAAGATAAGTCCCATGAAATGGTACGCAACTTGTGTTTTGCGATAATTCTAATGTTAGTTAAGAGTTTCTAACATACTGAAAAGTTAGTTTTTAATGTGTAAATTAGTGTTCGTTAACTATTTTTCAAATTTACAAAATTTACATGTTTTCCATTAGTCAGAATCATCCAACAGCTAAAAAAATGACTCTTTCTCGTTGCTATATTCCGATGAGTGTCACGGGTATTATATAGCGCTGAAAGGGAATTGTTTCGTTTGTTAAAGCAAATACATCCTTATTTTCACCTGGTTACACCTGGTGAAACTGCGAGGGAGGCCCATTACAAATGGAGTTGTTTGTTTCTGAATGCACAGCATTAACCCGGTATGACCCGCGAGTAAGTGAAAAATTATGATAAATGCAAATCGTCCGATAATTAACCTCGATCTCGATCTGCTGAGAACCTTCGTTGCCGTTGCCGATCTGAATACCTTCGCGGCTGCGGCAGCTGCGGTATGTCGCACTCAGTCTGCGGTGAGTCAGCAAATGCAACGCCTCGAACAACTTGTGGGGAAAGAGTTGTTCGCGCGCCATGGACGTAACAAACTACTGACCGAGCATGGGATTCAGTTGCTGGGTTACGCCAGAAAAATATTGCGTTTTAATGATGAGGCATGCTCATCATTGATGTTTAACAATCTTCAGGGAGTGTTAACTATTGGCGCTTCTGATGAGTCAGCGGATACTATCCTTCCTTTTCTGCTGAACCGGATAAGTTCGGTTTATCCGAAGCTTGCGCTGGATGTCAGAGTGAAACGCAACGCTTACATGGTGGATATGCTGAAGTCACAAGACGTTGATCTGGTGGTGACAACCAACCGGCCAGGCGATTTTGAGTGTCTGAATCTGCGTACCTCACCTACGCACTGGTATTGTGCGGCCGAATATATTTTACAAAAAGGTGAGCCAGTGCCGCTGGTGCTGCTGGATGATCCGAGTCCGTTCCGCGATATGGTACTGGCAACGCTGAACGCTGCACAGATCCCGTGGCGTCTGGCCTATGTTGCTTCAACATTAGCGGCTGTTCGTGCGGCAGTGAAGGCGGGGTTGGGCGTGACTGCCCGTCCTGTAGAAATGATGAGCCCGGATTTACGCGTACTGGGCGCGGCGGACGGATTGCCACCGTTGCCGGAAACGGAGTACTTGCTGTGCTGCGACCCTGCATCACAAAATGAGCTGGCTCAGGTGATTTTTAAGTCGATGCAGACCTATCAAAATCCCTGGCAATACAACCAGTTTACCCCTGAAGGGGGAGACGATTCGCTGATTGTCGAAGGCGACTTTGAGTGATGTACCATAAATAATCGTTATAAAATGTAAGTGCAAAAAAGAGTCGCTGGTGATGAAAAAACATCCAGTGGCTCTTTTTTTATGCAAATAATGGTCGGAGATGGCATTTTGTATACCAAAACTTAACAAAATCAGTAGGTAAAAAAATCACCTACAAATAGTGCAAAAAACAATCACTCGAGGCGCTATTCATTTTCATGTTAAAAAACTAGAGAAATTGTTGCTGTTTTTTATGGTGAATTAACAAAAGCGTGTCACAGATCAAGAAAATACTCCCATTTAGGGGGAGGCATCTGTGTGAATTCCTGTCAAAATAGACGGGTATCATTTTTTTACTTCACTACGGACACGATTCAACAACATTAAAAATGACCGATGACGCGATCGAAATGGGTCTAAATAGCACTTTATGTTAATGGTGTTGGAGTTGTGTAAAATAATGTGAGGAAACTTTTGTTAAAGTTGACAAAAGGTTATAGAAAGGAGTAAAAAACCCCATCAATTAGCTGTCTAAAATGATTTTTCACAGTGATTGTAAGGTTTTTTTTATTCCTCCCCATGAATCGATGTGGCGTTCATCTGCCGAAAAGAGCAGAGAATTTGGCGCTACTTTTGATGAGTAAGCAATGAGTATGTCAACATCCACTGAAGTCATCGCTCATCACTGGGCATTCGCTATCTTTCTTATTGTCGCCATTGGCCTGTGCTGCCTGATGCTCGTCGGCGGCTGGTTTTTAGGTGGTCGCGCACGCGCGAGATCTAAAAACGTGCCGTTTGAATCAGGTATCGACTCGGTCGGCACCGCCCGCTTGCGCCTGTCTGCCAAGTTTTATCTGGTAGCCATGTTCTTCGTTATCTTCGACGTTGAAGCGCTGTATCTGTTCGCATGGTCAACCTCTATCCGTGAAAGCGGTTGGATTGGCTTTGTGGAAGCTGCAATTTTTATTTTTGTGTTACTGGCAGGTCTGGTTTATCTGGTGCGTATTGGCGCGCTGGACTGGACGCCCGCGCGTTCACGCCGCGAGCGTATGAACCCGGAAACGAACAGTATCGCTAATCGTCAACGCTAACCGCGAGGCATTAAGATGGATTATACGCTCACCCGCATAGATCCTAACGGTGAGAACGACCGTTACCCCCTGCAAAAACAGGAGATCGTAACCGACCCCCTGGAGCAGGAAGTTAACAAAAACGTGTTCATGGGCAAGCTGCATGACATGGTTAACTGGGGCCGTAAAAACTCAATTTGGCCATATAACTTTGGCCTTTCCTGCTGCTACGTAGAGATGGTGACCTCGTTTACCGCCGTGCATGACGTGGCCCGTTTTGGTGCAGAAGTATTGCGTGCATCGCCGCGTCAGGCTGACCTGATGGTCGTAGCCGGAACCTGCTTTACCAAAATGGCCCCGGTTATTCAGCGCCTCTACGATCAGATGCTGGAACCGAAATGGGTTATTTCCATGGGCGCCTGCGCCAACTCCGGCGGTATGTACGATATCTACTCGGTAGTGCAGGGCGTTGATAAATTTATTCCGGTCGATGTGTACATCCCGGGATGCCCGCCGCGTCCGGAAGCGTACATGCAGGCACTGATGCTGCTGCAAGATTCCATTGGCAAAGAACGTCGTCCGCTCTCCTGGGTGGTTGGCGATCAGGGCGTTTATCGCGCCAATATGCAGTCAGAACGCGAGCGTAAACGCGGCGAACGTATTGCTGTAACGAATCTTCGTACACCAGACGAGATTTAATTTGCGCCTGTCGGCAGCAGCACTTCCTTCGCTTACCACTACATAAATAGCGCGAAGCACTGCCGACCACCACGGACCATTTGCAATGGTGAACAATATGACCGACTTAACCGCGCAAGACGCCGTATGGCAAACACGGGATCACCTTGATGACCCGGTCATTGGCGAACTGCGCAACCGTTTTGGGCCGGATGCCTTTACCGTTCAGGCGACTCGCACCGGGGTACCCGTTGTCTGGGTCAAGCGTGAACAGTTACTCGAAGTTGGCGATTTCTTAAAGAGACTGCCGAAACCTTACGTCATGCTGTTTGACTTACACGGCATGGACGAACGTCTGCGTACGCACCGCGAAGGGTTACCCGCCGCGGATTTTTCCGTTTTCTATCACCTGATCTCCATTGAACGCAATCGCGATATCATGCTCAAGGTGGCTTTGTCTGAAAACGATCTGCGCGTACCGACTTTCACCAAACTGTTCCCGAACGCCAACTGGTATGAGCGTGAAACCTGGGAAATGTTTGGCATCGACATCGAAGGTCACCCGCATCTGACGCGTCTGCTGATGCCGCATACCTGGGAAGGCCATCCGCTGCGTAAAGACTACCCGGCGCGTGCGACCGAATTTGACCCGTTTGAGCTGACTAAAGCCAAACAGGATCTGGAAATGGAAGCGCTGACCTTCAAACCTGAAGACTGGGGCATGAAGCGTAGCACCGAAAACGAGGACTTTATGTTCCTCAACCTCGGTCCTAACCACCCGTCTTCCCATGGTGCGTTCCGTATTGTCCTGCAGCTTGATGGCGAAGAAATCGTCGACTGCGTACCTGACATCGGCTACCACCACCGTGGCGCTGAAAAGATGGGCGAACGTCAGTCCTGGCACAGCTATATTCCGTACACTGACCGTATCGAGTACCTCGGTGGCTGCGTGAACGAAATGCCGTACGTGCTGGCAGTCGAAAAGCTGGCGGGTATTACCGTACCGGATCGCGTCAACGTGATTCGCGTCATGCTGTCTGAACTGTTCCGTATCAACAGCCACCTGCTGTACATCTCCACGTTCATTCAGGACGTCGGCGCAATGACTCCGGTATTCTTCGCCTTTACCGACCGTCAGAAAATCTATGACGTTGTGGAAGCGATCACCGGTTTCCGTATGCACCCGGCCTGGTTCCGTATCGGCGGTGTGGCACACGATCTGCCGCGCGGTTGGGACAAACTGCTGCGTGATTTCCTCGACTGGATGCCAAAACGTCTGGATTCTTACGAGAAAGCCGCACTGCGTAACACCATCCTGAAAGGCCGTTCGCAGGGCGTTGCCGCTTACGGCAAGAAAGAAGCGCTGGACTGGGGCTGTACCGGTGCTGCGCTGCGTGCGACCGGTATTGATTTCGACGTGCGTAAAGCGCGTCCGTACTCTGGCTACGAAAACTTTGACTTTGAAGTCCCGGTTGGCGGTGGTGTATCCGACTGCTATACCCGCGTGATGCTGAAAGTTGAAGAGCTGCGCCAGAGTCTGCGCATCCTTGAGCAGTGCCTCAATAACATGCCGGAAGGCCCGTTCAAAGCGGATCACCCGCTGACGACGCCGCCGCCGAAAGAGCGCACGCTGCAACATATCGAAACCCTGATCACCCACTTCCTGCAGGTTTCGTGGGGACCGGTTATGCCGGCAAACGAGTCCTTCCAGATGGTGGAAGCGACCAAGGGTATTAACAGTTACTACCTGACCAGCGATGGCAGCACCATGAGTTATCGTACCCGTATCCGTACCCCGAGCTATGCGCACCTGCAGCAGATCCCGGTAGCGGTACGTGGCAGCCTGGTGTCCGACCTGATCGTCCATCTGGGTAGTATCGATTTTGTTATGTCAGATGTGGACCGCTAATTATGCACGAGAACCAACAACCACAAACCGAGGCTTTTGAGCTGAGTGCGGCTGAGCGTGAAGCGATTGAGCACGAGAAGCACCACTACGAAGACCCGCGTGCGGCGTCCATTGAAGCGCTGAAAATCGTTCAGAAGCAGCGTGGCTGGGTGCCGGATGGGGCGATCTACGCGATCGCTGACGTGCTGGGTATCCCGGCAAGCGACGTCGAAGGTGTTGCGACATTCTACAGCCAGATCTTCCGTCAGCCGGTCGGTCGCCACGTGATCCGCTATTGCGACAGCGTCGTGTGCCATATCAATGGCTACCAGGGGATCCAGGCTGCGCTTGAGAAAAAACTCAACATCAAGCCGGGGCAGACGACCTTTGATGGTCGCTTTACGCTGCTGCCGACCTGTTGCCTGGGGAACTGCGACAAGGGGCCGAATATGATGATCGATGAAGATACTCATGCTCACCTGACCCCGGAAGGCATTCCCGAACTGTTGGAGCGGTATAAATGAAAGACATTATCCGTACTCCCGAAACGCATCCGCTGACCTGGCGTCTGCGTGATGACAAACAGCCTGTATGGCTGGACGAATATCGTAGCAAGAACGGTTATGAAGGTGCGCGTAAGGCCCTGACCGGGCTGTCACCGGATGAAATCGTCAACCAGGTAAAAGACGCTGGCCTGAAAGGGCGCGGTGGCGCAGGCTTTTCCACCGGTCTGAAGTGGAGCCTGATGCCGAAAGACGAATCCATGAACATCCGTTACCTGCTGTGTAACGCCGATGAAATGGAACCCGGCACCTATAAAGACCGCTTGTTGATGGAACAGCTGCCGCACCTGCTGGTGGAAGGCATGCTGATCTCCGCGTTTGCGCTGAAAGCGTACCGTGGTTACATCTTCCTGCGCGGTGAATATATCGAAGCGGCTGTGCATCTGCGCCGCGCGATTGCCGAAGCGACCGAAGCCGGTCTGCTTGGCAAAAACATCATGGGCACCGGTTTCGATTTCGAACTGTTTGTGCACACCGGGGCGGGGCGTTACATCTGTGGTGAAGAAACCGCGCTGATCAACTCCCTCGAAGGTCGCCGTGCTAACCCACGCTCCAAGCCGCCGTTCCCGGCAAGCTCTGGTGCATGGGGTAAACCGACCTGCGTTAACAACGTCGAAACCCTGTGTAACGTACCGGCTATCCTCGCAAACGGCGTGGAGTGGTACCAGAACATTTCGAAGAGCAAAGACGCGGGCACCAAACTGATGGGCTTCTCTGGTCGCGTGAAGAATCCGGGACTGTGGGAGCTGCCGTTCGGCACTACTGCGCGTGAAATCCTCGAAGATTACGCGGGCGGCATGCGCGATGGCCTGAAGTTCAAAGCCTGGCAGCCGGGCGGCGCGGGGACTGACTTCCTGACTGAAGCACATCTCGACCTGCCGATGGAATTCGAAAGCATTGGTAAAGCCGGTAGCCGTCTGGGTACCGCGCTGGCGATGGCGGTTGACCACGAGATTGGCATGGTTGGGCTGGTGCGTAACCTCGAAGAGTTCTTTGCCCGCGAGTCCTGTGGCTGGTGTACGCCGTGCCGTGATGGTCTGCCGTGGAGTGTGAAAATTCTGCGTGCGCTGGAGCGTGGCGAAGGCCAGCCTGGGGATATCGAGACACTTGAGCAACTGTGTCGTTTCCTCGGCCCGGGTAAAACCTTCTGTGCACACGCACCGGGTGCGGTGGAACCGCTACAGAGCGCCATTAAATATTTCCGCGAAGAATTCGAAGTTGGCATTAAGCAGACCTTCAGCAATACCCACGCTATTGGTGGTATTCAGCCGAACCTGCTGAAAGAGCGCTGGTAAACGTTTTACGCGAAAGCATTCAAGATGCGTCAAGGCGGCAACCGAGAGAACCCCTGAGCTTACTAAAGTAAGTGACTGGGGTGAACGAGGGAAGCCAACGCCGAGGCAGCTTGAAGGATAAAGCGGAAAAGAAATTCGATTAATGCTCGGTCACTGACCGAGCCAACTGGAAGCATGCTGACTATGGCTACGATTCATGTAGACGGCAAAGAATATGAGGTCAATGGAGCGGACAACCTGCTGGAAGCTTGTCTGTCTCTCGGCCTTGATATTCCATACTTTTGCTGGCACCCGGCGCTGGGCAGCGTCGGTGCTTGCCGCCAGTGTGCGGTGAAGCAATATCAGAACGCGGAAGACACGCGTGGTCGCCTGGTGATGTCTTGTATGACACCGGCCACCGAAGGTACCTTTATTTCTATTGATGACGAAGAAGCGAAGCAGTTCCGCGAAAGCGTCGTCGAGTGGTTGATGACCAACCACCCGCACGACTGCCCGGTCTGCGAAGAGGGCGGTAACTGCCACCTTCAGGATATGACCGTCATGACTGGTCATAGCTTCCGTCGCTACCGCTTCACGAAGCGTACACACCGCAACCAGGATTTGGGGCCGTTCATCTCTCACGAAATGAACCGCTGCATCGCCTGCTATCGCTGCGTGCGTTACTACAAAGATTACGCCGATGGCACGGATCTGGGCGTTTATGGCGCACATGACAATGTCTACTTCGGTCGTCCGGAAGACGGTACGCTCGAAAGCGAATTCTCTGGCAACCTGGTAGAAATTTGCCCGACCGGCGTCTTCACCGATAAAACGCACTCCGAGCGTTATAACCGTAAATGGGACATGCAGTTTGCGCCGAGCATCTGCCAGCAGTGTTCCATTGGCTGTAACACCAGCCCGGGTGAGCGTTACGGCGAACTGCGTCGTATCGAAAACCGCTACAACGGTACCGTTAACCACTACTTCCTCTGCGACCGTGGTCGTTTTGGCTATGGTTACGTGAACCTGAAAGACCGTCCGCGTCAGCCGGTACAGCGTCGTGGCGATGATCTGATCACCCTGAACGCTGAGCAGGCGATGCAGGGCGCGGCAGATATTCTGCGTCAGTCGAAGAAAGTGATTGGTATCGGCTCCCCGCGCGCCAGCGTTGAAAGTAACTTCGCGCTGCGTGAACTGGTCGGTGCGGATAACTTCTATACCGGCATAGCCCAGGGCGAGCAGGAACGTCTGCAACTGGCACTGAGCGTGCTGCGTGACGGCGGGATTCATACTCCGGCACTGCGCGAAATCGAATCTTATGATGCGGTTCTGGTGCTGGGCGAAGATATCACCCAGACCGGCGCACGCGTTGCGCTGGCAGTGCGTCAGGCGGTGAAAGGTAAAGCGCGTGAAATGGCGGCGGCACAGAAAGTGGCTGACTGGCAGATTGCAGCAATCCTTAACATCGGCCAGCGTGCTAAGCATCCGCTGTTCGTTACCAACGTCGATAACACCCGTCTGGATGATATCGCCGCTTGGACCTATCGTGCACCGGTTGAAGATCAGGCGCGTTTAGGTTTCGCTATCGCTCATGCGCTGGATAACAACGCGCCGGCGGTTGACGGTATCGACCGTGACCTGCAGAACAAAATTGACGTTATCGTTCAGGCACTGGCCGGGGCGAAGAAACCACTGATTATTTCCGGCACCAACGCCGGTAGCTTAGAGGTGATTCAGGCCGCAGCCAACGTGGCGAAGGCGCTGAAAGGCCGTGGCGCAGACGTCGGCATCACCATGATTGCTCGCTCGGTTAACAGCATGGGCCTCGGCATGATGGGCGGTGGTTCCCTTGACGATGCGCTGACCGAGCTGGAAACAGGCCGCGCTGACGCCGTTGTGGTGCTGGAAAATGACCTGCATCGCCATGCTTCAGCTGCTCGCGTTGATGCCGCTCTGGCGAAAGCGCCGCTGGTACTGGTCGTTGACCATCAGCGTACGGCAATTATGGAAAACGCCCATCTGGTGCTTTCCGCTGCAAGCTTCGCTGAAAGCGATGGTACGGTGATTAACAACGAAGGCCGCGCCCAGCGTTTCTTCCAGGTCTATGACCCATCCTACTACGACAGCAACACCGTAATGCTGGAAAGCTGGCGCTGGCTGCACTCGCTGCACAGCACCGTGCAGAGCCGTGAAGTGGACTGGACGCAGCTCGACCACGTTATCGACGCGGTCGTTGAGAAGTTGCCGCAGCTGGCAGGCATTAAAGATGCCGCGCCGGACGCAAGCTTCCGTATCCGTGGACAGAAGCTGGCGCGTGAACCGCACCGCTACAGCGGTCGTACCGCAATGCGCGCCAACATCAGCGTACACGAACCGCGCCAACCGCAGGACAAAGACACCATGTTCGCTTTCTCGATGGAAGGCAACAACCAGCCGTCTGCGCCGCGTTCACAAATTCCGTTTGCCTGGGCTCCGGGCTGGAACTCCCCACAGGCGTGGAACAAGTTCCAGGATGAAGTGGGCGGTAAACTGCGTCATGGCGATCCGGGCGTGCGTCTGATCGAAGCTTCTGCGGATGGTATGGATTACTTCACTACCGTTCCGGCGAGCTTCCAGGCTCAGGATGGTCAGTGGCGTATCGCGCCGTACTACCATCTGTTTGGCAGTGACGAAATGTCCCAGCGTGCGCCGGTCTTCCAGACCCGTATGCCGCAGCCGTACATCAAACTCAACCCGGCTGATGCCGCGAAGTTGGGTGTTAATGCCGGTACGCGCGTTTCTTTCAGCTACGATGGCAACACGGTTACGCTGCCGGTTGAAATCGCTGAAGGATTAACGGCAGGGCAGGTTGGTTTGCCGATGGGCATGCCTGGCATCGCGCCGGTTCTGGCAGGTGCGCGTCTTGAGGATCTGCAGGAGGCACAACAATGAGTTGGATTACACCCGATCTGATTGAGATCCTGCTGAGCATTCTCAAAGCGGTGGTGATCCTGCTGGTGGTGGTCACCTGCGGGGCATTCATGAGCTTTGGCGAACGTCGTCTGCTGGGTCTGTTCCAGAACCGTTACGGACCGAACCGTGTTGGCTGGGGCGGTTCGCTCCAGCTGGTTGCGGACATGATCAAGATGTTCTTTAAAGAAGACTGGATCCCGAAATTCTCGGATCGCGTCATCTTTACCCTGGCACCGATGATCGCCTTCACCTCGCTGCTGCTGGCTTTCGCCATCGTGCCGGTGAGTCCGAACTGGGTAGTGGCCGACCTGAACATCGGGATCCTGTTCTTCCTGATGATGGCGGGCCTCGCGGTATACGCGGTGCTGTTCGCCGGCTGGTCCAGTAACAACAAATACTCCCTGCTCGGTGCGATGCGTGCGTCTGCGCAGACGCTGAGCTACGAAGTGTTCCTCGGACTTTCCCTGATGGGCGTGGTGGCGCAGGCCGGTTCATTTAACATGACCGACATCGTCAACAACCAGGCTGATATCTGGAACGTTATTCCGCAGTTCTTTGGTTTTGTCACCTTTGCCATCGCGGGCGTGGCGGTGTGTCACCGTCACCCGTTTGACCAGCCAGAAGCCGAGCAGGAACTGGCCGACGGTTACCACATTGAATATTCCGGTATGAAATTCGGTCTGTTCTTCGTGGGTGAGTACATCGGTATCGTCACCATTTCTGCGCTGATGGTTACCCTGTTCTTCGGTGGCTGGCATGGCCCGTTCTTACCACCATTCGTCTGGTTCGCGCTGAAAACCGCGTTCTTCATGATGATGTTCATTTTGATTCGTGCGTCGTTACCGCGTCCTCGTTATGACCAGGTAATGTCCTTCGGCTGGAAAGTCTGTCTGCCGCTGACGCTCGTCAACTTGCTGGTAACGGCGGCTGTCATTCTCTGGCAGGCGCAATAAGGGACACAAAGACCATGACCTTAAAAGAATTGTTCGTAGGTTTCGGCACCCAGGTACGCAGTATCTGGATGATCGGCCTGCATGCGTTCGCGAAACGCGAAACGCAGATGTACCCGGAAGAGCCGGTCTATCTACCGCCCCGTTTTCGTGGTCGTATCGTTCTGACACGTGATCCTGACGGTGAAGAGCGCTGCGTTGCCTGTAACCTGTGTGCGGTAGCGTGTCCGGTAGGCTGTATCTCTTTGCAAAAAGCAGAGACCAAAGATGGCCGCTGGTATCCGGAGTTTTTCCGCATTAACTTCTCACGCTGCATTTTCTGCGGCCTGTGTGAAGAAGCCTGTCCGACAACGGCTATTCAGCTGACTCCAGATTTCGAGCTGGGTGAGTACAAGCGCCAGGACCTGGTTTACGAGAAAGAGGATCTGCTGATCTCCGGTCCGGGCAAATACCCGGAATATAACTTCTACCGGATGGCAGGTATGGCAATCGACGGCAAAGATAAGGGCGAAGCAGAGAACGAAGCTAAGCCTATCGACGTCAAGAGCCTGTTACCGTAAGGAGAGGGGCAATGGAGTTCGCTTTTTATATCTGTGGCCTGATAGCCATTCTCGCAACCTTGCGGGTGATCACCCACACCAATCCGGTACACGCACTGCTGTATCTGATTATTTCGCTGCTGGCGATTTCCGGGGTGTTCTTCTCGTTAGGCGCTTACTTCGCGGGTGCGCTGGAAATTATCGTCTACGCGGGCGCCATCATGGTGCTGTTCGTATTCGTGGTAATGATGCTCAACCTCGGTGGCTCTGAAATTGAACAGGAACGCCAGTGGCTGAAACCTCAGGTGTGGATTGGACCGGCGATTCTGTCGGCCATCATGCTGGTGGTTATTGTTTACGCCATTCTGGGCGTTAACGATCAGGGCATCGACGGGACACCAATCAGCGCGAAAGCAGTCGGTATTTCCCTGTTCGGACCGTATGTACTGGCGGTCGAACTGGCTTCGATGCTGCTGCTGGCGGGTCTGGTTGTGGCCTTCCACGTGGGGCGCGAAGAGCGTTCAGGTGAGGTGCTGAGCAATCGCACCGATGACCGCGCGAAAAGAAAAACGGAGGAGCACGCATGATCCCCTTACAACATGGACTGATCCTCGCTGCGATTTTATTCGTCCTGGGTTTGACCGGTCTGGTTATCCGCCGCAATCTGCTGTTTATGCTGATCGGGCTGGAAATCATGATTAACGCCTCTGCGCTGGCCTTTGTGGTCGCCGGAAGCTACTGGGGCCAGACCGATGGTCAGGTGATGTACATTCTCGCCATCAGCCTTGCGGCTGCGGAAGCGAGCATTGGACTTGCGCTGCTGCTGCAACTTCATCGCCGTCGCCAGAACCTGAACATCGATTCAGTAAGTGAGATGC
Source organism: Citrobacter sp. Cy070 (assembly GCF_030332245.1). Classification (NCBI taxonomy): domain Bacteria; kingdom Pseudomonadati; phylum Pseudomonadota; class Gammaproteobacteria; order Enterobacterales; family Enterobacteriaceae; genus Citrobacter; species Citrobacter sp. Cy070. Next base: position 192,450 of record NZ_JAOWIG010000051.1, on the reverse strand, counting down.
GTGGATGAACATGCTTGCCTTAACCATTATTCTGCCATTTATTGGCTTTGTATTACTGGCGTTTTCTCGTGGTCGTTGGTCAGAAAATCTGTCCGCTACCGTGGGTGTCGGGTCGATTGGTCTGGCCGCGCTGGTGACTGCGTTTGTTGGCGTTGATTTCTTTGCCAATGGCCAGCAGGCTTACAGCCAGCCGCTGTGGACGTGGATGTCCGTCGGCGACTTCAACATCGGTTTTAACCTGGTGCTGGACGGCCTGTCGCTGACCATGCTCTCCGTGGTGACCGGCGTCGGTTTCCTGATCCACATGTTCGCCTCCTGGTATATGCGCGGAGAAGAGGGCTATTCTCGTTTCTTCGCCTACACCAACCTGTTTATCGCCAGCATGGTGGTTCTGGTGCTGGCGGATAACCTGCTGCTGATGTACCTCGGCTGGGAAGGCGTGGGCCTGTGCTCCTATCTGCTGATTGGTTTCTACTATACCGATCCGAAGAATGGCGCTGCGGCAATGAAAGCCTTCGTGGTAACCCGTGTTGGTGACGTATTCCTGGCGTTCGCACTGTTCATTCTCTACAACGAGCTGGGCACGCTGAACTTCCGCGAAATGGTGGAACTGGCGCCTGCGCACTTTGCAGACGGCAACAACATGCTGATGTGGGCAACCCTGATGCTGCTGGGCGGTGCGGTCGGTAAATCTGCACAGCTGCCGTTGCAAACATGGCTTGCTGATGCGATGGCAGGCCCGACGCCTGTCTCTGCGCTGATCCACGCCGCAACGATGGTTACCGCCGGTGTCTACCTGATTGCACGTACGCACGGCCTGTTCCTGATGACCCCGGAAATCCTGCATCTGGTGGGGATTATCGGTGCTATCACGCTGGTGCTGGCGGGTTTTGCTGCGCTGGTACAGACCGACATCAAACGCGTTCTCGCTTACTCCACGATGAGCCAGATTGGCTACATGTTCCTGGCGCTTGGCGTTCAGGCGTGGGATGCGGCGATTTTCCACCTGATGACGCACGCCTTCTTTAAAGCGCTGCTGTTCCTGGCATCCGGCTCGGTTATCCTGGCCTGCCACCACGAACAGAACATCTTCAAGATGGGCGGCCTGCGTAAGTCTATTCCGCTGGTGTATCTCTGCTTCCTGATTGGTGGCGCGGCGCTGTCGGCTCTGCCGCTGATTACCGCTGGCTTCTTCAGTAAGGATGAGATTCTGGCCGGTGCGATGGCGAACGGTCATATCAATCTGATGGTTGCAGGTCTGGTCGGTGCGTTCATGACCTCTCTGTACACCTTCCGTATGATTTTCATCGTGTTCCACGGTAAAGAACAAATTCACGCTCACGCCGGGAAGGGGATTACCCATCATCTGCCGCTGATTGTGCTGATGATCCTGTCCACCTTTGTTGGCGCGCTGATTGTGCCGCCACTGCATGGCGTACTGCCTGCGACGACCGAGCTTGAGCATGGTCGCGTCATGACGCTGGAAATTACTTCCGGTATCGTCGCGATTGCGGGCATCCTGATCGCAGCATGGCTGTGGCTGGGTAAACGCCAGCTTGTGACATCGATTGCCAACAGTGCGCCAGGCCGTTTGCTGGGTACCTGGTGGTATAACGCCTGGGGCTTCGACTGGCTGTACGACAAAGTGTTCGTCAAGCCGTTCCTCGGTGTTGCATGGCTGCTGAAACGCGATCCGCTGAACGCAATGATGAACATTCCGGCGATCCTGTCTCGCTTTGCAGGTAAAGGCCTGCTGTTAAGCGAGAACGGCTATCTGCGCTGGTATGTGGCATCAATGAGCATCGGCGCCGTTGTTGTGCTGGCACTGTTGATGGTACTGCGTTGAGTTTGTTGGCTGGATGAACGACTGCCGGATGGCGCTGCGCTTATCCGGCCTACAAACCCAAAAATAATTTTTAGAATTCGTTGAAAATCTGTTCCTGAAGTACAGGCGTCATCGGCGAAGTCAGACCGAATACCGCCAGCGCAGAGCAACCGGAGCGTACTGAAGTACGTGAGGATTGCGAGCACTGCCGGGATTTGGGCTGATGAGTGAGATAGCCTGAGCAGGAGTAAATATAAGGGACATACTTAGCTATGTTATTACCCTGGTTGATATTAATCCCCTTTATCGGTGGCTTCCTGTGCTGGCAGACCGAACGCTTTGGCGTGAAGGTGCCGCGCTGGATAGCGCTGATTACCATGGGACTGACGCTGGCGCTTGGCTTGCAACTGTGGTTGCAGGGCGGCTATTCACTGACGCAATCCGCTGGCATTCCGCAGTGGCAGTCTGAGTTTGTCCTGCCGTGGATCCCACGTTTTGGCATCTCTATTCATTTAGCCATCGACGGTTTGTCGCTGCTGATGGTGGTGCTAACCGGTCTGCTCGGTGTTCTGGCGGTACTGTGCTCCTGGAATGAAATCGAAAAATACCAGGGCTTCTTCCACCTGAACCTGATGTGGATCTTAGGCGGCGTAATCGGCGTATTCCTTGCCATCGACATGTTCCTGTTCTTCTTCTTCTGGGAAATGATGTTGGTGCCGATGTACTTCCTGATCGCGTTGTGGGGGCATAAAGCCTCTGACGGTAAAACGCGTATCACGGCGGCCACCAAGTTCTTCATCTATACCCAGGCAAGCGGTCTGGTGATGTTGATTGCCATCCTGGCGCTGGTGTTTGTGCACTACAAAGCGACCGGCGTGTGGACCTTCAACTATGAAGAACTGCTGAATACCCCGATGTCCCACGGCGTGGAATATCTGCTGATGCTGGGCTTCTTCATCGCGTTTGCGGTGAAAATGCCGGTGGTTCCGCTGCACGGCTGGTTGCCGGATGCGCACTCCCAGGCACCGACCGCAGGTTCCGTTGACCTGGCGGGGATTCTGCTGAAAACGGCGGCCTACGGTCTGCTGCGTTTCTCCCTGCCGCTGTTCCCGAACGCGTCGGCGGAGTTTGCGCCTATCGCCATGTGGCTTGGCGTAATCGGCATCTTCTACGGCGCGTGGATGGCCTTTAATCAGTACGATATCAAACGTCTGATTGCCTACACTTCCGTATCGCACATGGGCTTCGTGCTGATTGCTATCTACACCGGCAGCCAGCTGGCGTACCAGGGTGCGGTTATCCAGATGATTGCGCACGGTCTGTCCGCTGCCGGTCTGTTCATCCTGTGTGGTCAGCTGTACGAACGTCTGCACACGCGTGATATGCGTATGATGGGCGGCCTGTGGGGCAAAATGAAATGGTTGCCTGCGCTGTCAATGTTCTTTGCAGTGTGTACGCTGGGTATGCCGGGTACCGGTAACTTCGTTGGCGAATTCATGATTCTGTTCGGCAGCTATCAGGTGGTTCCGGTCATTACCGTGATCTCAACCTTTGGTCTGGTGTTTGCCTCTGTTTACTCGCTGGCGATGCTGCATCGCGCTTACTTCGGTAAGGCGAAAAGCCAGATTGCCAGTGTTGAACTGCCAGGGATGTCGCTGCGTGAGCTGTTTATCATCCTGTTGCTGGTCGTGCTTCTGGTACTGCTTGGCTTCTATCCGCAGCCGATTCTGGATACCTCGCATTCTGCGATGAGCAACATCCAGCAGTGGTTTGTTAATTCCGTTACTACTACAAGGCCGTAAATCGCCATGACAATAACTCCACAACACCTGATTGCGCTGCTACCGCTGCTGATCGTCGGCTTGACGGTGGTGGTTGTGATGCTCTCCATTGCGTGGCGACGCAATCACTTCCTCAATGCCACGTTGTCAGTCATTGGGCTTAACGCCGCGCTGGTTTCGCTCTGGTTTGTTGGCCAGGCGGGCGCCATGGACGTCACCCCGCTGATGCGGGTTGACGGTTTCGCCATGCTCTACACCGGGCTGGTGCTGCTGGCGAGTCTTGCCACCTGTACCTTCGCTTACCCGTGGCTGGAAGGCTACGACGACAACCGGGAAGAGTTCTACCTGCTGGTGCTGATTGCCGCGCTCGGCGGTATTCTGCTGGCTAACGCTAACCATCTGGCGGCGCTGTTCCTTGGTATTGAGCTTATCTCTCTGCCGCTGTTTGGCCTGGTCGGCTATGCGTTCCGTCAGAAACGTTCGCTGGAAGCCAGTATCAAATACACCATTCTGTCTGCCGCAGCGTCTTCCTTCCTGCTGTTCGGTATGGCGCTGGTGTACGCGCAGTCTGGGAATCTGTCGTTTGTCGCGCTCGGTAAGAGCCTCGGCGACGGCATGCTGAGCGAACCGCTGCTGCTGGCGGGCTTCGGTCTGATGATTGTTGGCCTCGGCTTCAAACTCTCGCTGGTTCCGTTCCACCTGTGGACGCCAGACGTCTACCAGGGTGCTCCGGCTCCGGTTTCCACCTTCCTGGCGACGGCGAGCAAAATCGCTATCTTCGGCGTGGTGATGCGTCTGTTCCTGTACGCGCCGGTTGGCGACAGCGAAGCGGTACGTATCGTGCTGGGTGTGATTGCCTTTGCTTCTATCATCTTCGGTAACCTGATGGCGCTGAGCCAGACCAACATCAAACGTCTGCTCGGCTACTCTTCCATCTCTCACCTCGGTTATCTGCTGGTGGCGCTGATTGCCCTGCAGAGCGGCGAGATGTCGATGGAAGCCGTTGGCGTTTATCTGGCTGGTTATCTGTTCAGCAGCCTTGGCGCGTTCGGTGTGGTCAGTCTGATGTCCAGCCCGTACCGTGGTCCGGATGCGGATTCTCTGTTCTCCTATCGCGGCCTGTTCTGGCATCGTCCGATCCTCGCGGCAGTGATGACGGTGATGATGCTGTCTCTGGCGGGTATCCCGATGACGCTGGGCTTTATCGGTAAATTCTACGTACTGGCTGTCGGTGTGCAGGCTAACCTGTGGTGGCTGGTTGCTGCCGTGGTGGTCGGTTCGGCGATTGGTTTGTACTACTACCTGCGCGTTGCTGTGAGCCTGTATCTGAGCGCACCGCAGCAACTGAACCGTGATGCGCCGTCTAACTGGCAGTACAGCGCGGGCGGTATCGTAGTGCTGATCTCTGCACTGCTGGTGCTGGTGCTGGGTATCTACCCGCAACCGCTGATCAGTATCGTGCAACTGGCGGCGCCGCTGATGTAAGCGACACGTTGGAATAAAAAAACCCGCCTCGGCGGGTTTTTTATGGGGGCAAGGCTATCAGGCGGAAAGCTGACGGCTCACCAAAGGACCACTAACATCTTTTGCTGCGCGCTCCATCACTTCCTGAATCACAGAAGATAATTCGTTGACCTCGAATTTTGCCACGTAACCATCGGCCTTAACCCGGCGGACGTGATCTTCGTTGGCGCTACCGGAAAGTGAAGAGTGGATGACGACCGGGATCTTCTTCAGACGTTCGTCGGTTTTTATCTTACGGGTCAGCGTAAAACCATCCATCTCCGGCATTTCCAGATCGGTAAGCACCAGGGCAATCTTCTCGCTGATTGGCTTACCTTCCGCTTGCGCTTCTTCAGATAGCTGCTGAATTTTTTCCCACGCATCTTTGCCGGTGACATGCATCAGATGCGGAATTTCCATCGCGTTCAGTCCTTTCTCCAGCATCGCCCTGGCAACTTTGGAGTCTTCCGCAACAATGGCCACCGCACCCGGCGTGATAGTGAATTTGCTGGTTTTCAGGTCGGTTGCACGTAAATCGTGGTTGGACGGCACAATGTCATACAGGATCTGTTCGACATCAAGCACCAGCGCCAAATTGTTGGTTTCTTTGTCGTCGTCCAGACAAGCAATACTGGTGATGTAGCGACCATTAACGGCTTTCTCAGCAGTGTGCACCTGTTGCCAGTCGAGACGCATAATGTTCTCTACTGACTCCACCGCAAAGGCCTGTACGCTGCGGGCGTACTCTGTGATCAACAGGATATTAAGCCCGGTTTCAGGTTTACACCCGGCGACAGCAGGCAGGTCGATCACCGGGATCACCTGGTCCCGGATATTCACCATGCCTAACAACGGAGCCTTCATGCCGGCAGGGCGTGTAAAGGTCGGCATCGGTACGATTTCACGCAGTTTGAATACGTTGATGCCAAACAGCTCTGATTTCTGCTCCTCAACGGATTTGCCAAGGCGAAACAGCAGCAGTTCAAAACGGTTAGACAGGGTTAGGTTTGTCCTGTCATCAATATCTTTCTGGAAATTGTTCATCCTGTCCTCAGTGTGAAAGCCAGCCTTTCCACTGTTATCGGCACTGAGGCGGAAAAATGGAGCATTAAACGGTGAAAATGGCGAAATCGTGAGCCAGTTCCGTGTCTGGAAAAATCGCTCTGCACTCTTCAAGTAACCGCTGGCAGCCTTTTGCATCGTAGCGTGAGCTGACGTGGGTCATGATGAGTCTGCCCACACCGGCGTCCCGTGCCAGCTGTGCGGCCTGCCGGGTGGAGCTATGCCCGCGGCTGTTGGCTTTTTCCTCCATTGAGGCGTCCAGCGTGGTTTCATGTACCATCACGTCCACCCCTTTTGCCAGTTTGATAGCGCTCGCACAGGGCCCGGTATCACCGAAAATAGCCACGGATTTCCCTCGGGTTGCCGGGGAGAGAAAATCGGCACCGTTAATCGCGCGACCGTCTTCCAGTACGATGGTTTTCCCGGCTTTCAAATCCTGAAACCACGGGCCCGCTTTAACGCCTGCCGCCTTCAGGGCGCTGGCATTAAGCGCGCCGGGTTTGTCGTGTTCTTCAACACGAAAACCGTAGCACTCCAGTGGATGTTCCAGTCGAAACGCAGTCACTTTGCGCAGGCCGTCATCCACAACCTCACCGGCGGTAATTTCTACAATATCCAGCGGGTAATCGGTCCAGGAGCCGCTCAGACGTAAAGCGGTTTCGGTAAACTCTCGCAACCCCTTGGGTCCGTAGAGCGTTAGCGGCTGGACGTTCCCGGCCATTGAACGACTGCACAGTAGCCCCGGTAAACCAAACAGGTGGTCGCCGTGTAAATGGCTGATAAAAATACGATCGAGTTTTCCCGGATTAAATGGCGTGCTAAGCATTTGATGCTGCGTCCCTTCGCCGCAATCAAAAAGCCACAAACCTGCCTGAGTAGGGTGTTGCAGATTCAGTAATATTGCCGTTACATTGCGAGAGCGTGTGGGAACTCCCGCTGACGTACCTAAAAATAGTAATTCCATCTTTACGTTACACTTTTCGCCATCAATGAGGCAGGGTGTTCAGGTTATCACAACAAAGGGGCAGACAATGATCCACTGGCAAGATCTCCATCATGCAAAGCTGAGTGTTCAGGAGCTGTATGCCATTCTTCAGCTTCGCTGTTCGGTATTCGTTGTTGAGCAACAATGTCCGTATCAGGACGTGGATGGCGACGACTTAGTCGGCGAAAACCGTCACATTCTGGGATGGCATAACGATGAACTGGTGGCGTATGCGAGGATTCTGAAAAGTGACGATGATCTGGAGCCGGTAGTAATTGGCCGGGTGATTGTCAGCGAAGCGCTGCGCGGTGAAAAACTGGGGCAGCAGTTAATGACGCAAACACTGGCATCCTGTGCGCAGCATTGGCCGCATAAGGCGTTATACCTGGGGGCTCAGGCACATCTGCAATCGTTTTATGCGAGATTTGGGTTTGTTCCAGTCACGGAAGTCTATGACGAAGACGGGATTCCACACATCGGCATGGCGCGTGAGGGGCATCAAGCGTAAACAGCCCCTGTCGTCTATAGTTAGCGGGTACGTCAATAGAAAGGGAGAATACAATGTCTTTTCATTCTTACGAGTCACGTATTGATGACGATTTGGAATTGTTGAGCGAAACGCTGGAAGAAGTGCTACGTTCTTCCGGCGATCCTGCCGACCAAAAATACCTTGAGTTGAAAGCGCGGGCTGAGCAGGCGTTAGAAGAGGTGAGAAATCGCGTTAGTCACGCCTCTGACAGTTACTATTATCGTGCAAAGCAGGCTGTTTGCCGGGCAGATGACTATGTACACGAAAAACCCTGGCGTGGGATCGGCGTGGGGGCGACAGTCGGTTTAGTGATGGGATTATTGCTGGCACGGCGATAAATACAGCGCTGTCATCGCACTCCCTATACGGGGGTACTGCTTTTTCTGCTCAGTACCCCGTATAATGTGAGGTTTTTAACAGGGAGAGGTCCGCGTGCATTCAATCACTACTGCGCTGGAAAGTCTGATGCGTCATTTGTCGCAAGAGATACCAGCCGCACCTGGAATTCGTATTTACGATATACCTTTCCCTCTGAATGATGCGTTTGACGCTTTAGGATGGCTGGCCAGCCAGCCCGTCTGGCCTCAGTTTTACTGGCAGCAACGTAACGGTGACGAAGAGGCAGCCGTACTGGGAGCCGTCGCCGCATTTTCCTCACTGGAATCTGCCCAACGGTTTTTACGCCAACATGATAATTACCCCGAACTGCGCGTCTGGGGCCTGAATGCGTTTGAGCCGCAGCGCGGTAATTTATTGCTGCCACGACTGGAATGGCGACGCTGTGCCGGGGTTGCGACCTTACGACTACACCTGTATAGCGACGTGTCGTTGCGTGAAGATGCCGCGCAGGCCGCTGCGTTTATTTCAGCGCTTGCGCAGGTAAAACCGCTTCCCGCACTGCGCCTGAATTTAACCGGTGAACAACACTGGCCAGATAAAGCAGGCTGGACGCGCCTTATTGAGCTTGCCACCCAAACTATTGCCGGGGAAGAACTCGACAAAGTGGTGCTGGCGCGTGCGACCGATTTAGAGTTTTCTCAGCCAGTTAATGCCGCGGCGGTTATGGCCTCCAGCCGTCGTTTAAATCTCAACTGTTACCACTTCTATATGGCGTTTTCCGCCGAATCTGCTTTTCTTGGCTCTTCCCCTGAACGTCTGTATCGGCGGCGTGACATGGCACTGCGCACTGAGGCGCTGGCCGGAACCGTTGCCAATCACCCTGACGATCATCGCGCCTGGCAGTTGGGTGAATGGCTGATGAAGGACGATAAAAATCAGCGTGAGAACATGTTGGTAGTGGAAGATATTTGCCAACGGCTGCAGAACTGTACGCAAACCCTCGATGTCCTGCCGCCGCAGGTACTCAGGCTGCGCAAAGTACAGCATCTGCGCCGCTGTATCTGGACTGCGCTCAATCAGGCGGATGATACGCTCTGTCTGGTACAGCTACAGCCTACTGCGGCCGTAGCGGGTATTCCACGCGAGCTGGCGCGCGAATTTATCCAACATAATGAACCCTTTGAACGCGAGTGGTATGCCGGTTCTGCGGGTTATCTTTCACTGTGTCAGAGCGAGTTTTGCGTGTCATTACGTTCAGCGAAAATTAGCGCAAATGTCGTACGTCTGTATGCCGGTGCGGGGATCGTGCGCGGTTCCGATCCTGAGCAAGAATGGCAAGAAATAGATAATAAAGCGGCAGGGTTACGTACTTTATTACAGATGGAAGGATAATGATTTCGTGTATATTCCCGACTCATATCAAAAATCCATTTATTCGATTCTTTATACTGTGTCGCAATATTGATACCGGACAATCTCATGTCAGTAAGCGCATTTAACCGACGCTGGGCGGCGGTCATTCTGGAAGCTCTCACTCGCCACGGCGTCAGGCATGTCTGTATTGCCCCTGGCTCTCGTTCGACGCCGTTGACTTTAGCGGCAGCGGAAAACCCCGCTTTTATCCACCATACTCATTTTGATGAGCGTGGGCTTGGGCATCTGGCCTTAGGTCTGGCAAAAGTCAGCAGGCAACCTGTTGCCGTGATTGTGACGTCCGGTACAGCGGTGGCGAATTTGTATCCCGCGTTGATTGAAGCGGGCCTGACCGGTGAAAAACTGATTTTACTCACGGCTGACCGACCGCCTGAGCTTATCGATTGTGGCGCTAACCAGGCGATTCGTCAGGCCGGTATGTTTGCCTCGCATCCGTCGCAAACGCTCTCTTTACCGCGTCCGACGCAGGACATTCCCGCAAGCTGGCTGGTGTCTACCATCGATAACGCCTTAGCCGCGCTACATAGCGGGGCGGTGCATATCAATTGCCCATTTGCGGAACCGCTGTATGGTGACATGGATGAAACAGGGGTTGCCTGGCAGCAGCGTCTTGGTGACTGGTGGCAGGATGACAAGCCCTGGCTGCGTGAAGCGCGTCGGCTGGAAAGCGACAAACAGCGTGACTGGTTTTTCTGGCGGCAAAAACGTGGCGTGGTACTTGCCGGGCGCATGAGCGCCGAAGAGGGCAAGAAAGTTGCGCTCTGGGCGCAGACGTTAGGTTGGCCGTTGATTGGCGATGTTCTGTCGCAAACCGGACAACCGTTGCCGTGTGCCGATTTGTGGCTCGGGAATTCGAAAGCGGTGGCGGAGTTACAGCAGGCGCAGATTGTGGTGCAGCTTGGCAGCAGCCTGACCGGAAAACGACTCCTGCAATGGCAGGCCAACTGCGATCCGCAGGAATACTGGATCGTTGATAATATCGAAGGCCGCCTCGATCCGGCTCACCATCGTGGACGCAGGCTGGTCGCGAAGGTTGGCGACTGGCTGGAGCTGCATCCGGCGGAGAAACGCCAGCCCTGGTGTGTGGAGATCCCGCGGCTGGCGAAACAGGCATGGCAGGCGGTAGAAGCCCGCCGTGACACGTTTGGCGAAGCACAGCTGGCACACCGTATTCACGAGTATCTGCCAGAGCAGGGACAGCTGTTTGTGGGCAACAGCCTGGTGGTGCGCCTGATTGATGCGTTGTCGCAGCTTCCGGCTGGTTACCCGGTCTATAGCAATCGTGGCGCGAGCGGCATTGACGGCCTGCTGTCAACCGCAGCTGGCGTACAGCGCGCCAGCGCAAAATCGACGCTGGCTATCGTCGGCGATTTATCTGCATTGTATGACCTGAATGCGCTGGCGTTATTGCGTCAGGTTTCCGCACCGTTTGTCCTGATCGTGGTTAATAATAACGGCGGACAAATTTTTTCCCTGCTGCCGACGCCAGCAAGCGAACGTGAACGGTTCTACCTGATGCCGCAGAACGTCCATTTTGAGCATGCTGCCGCCATGTTTGACCTCAAATATCACCGCCCGGAGAACTGGGCGCAACTGGAGAGCGCGCTGACGAATGCCTGGCGTACTCCGGTGGCAACGGTGATTGAGCTGGTAGTGAATGAAACTGACGGGGCGCAAACCCTGCAGCAATTGCTGGCGCAGGTAAGTCATCTATGATCCTGCACGCGCAGGCGAACACGGGTCAGGTGGATTTCCCCTGGCTGGTTTTCCTGCACGGATTTTCCGGTGATTGCCGGGAATGGCAGGCGGTCGGTGAAGCATTCCCGGAGTTTTCGCGGTTGTATATCGACCTGCCTGGCCACGGCGGTTCTGCTGACATCAGCGTGAGCGGATTCGATGACGTCAGCGATTTGTTGCGTAATACGCTGCTTAGTTACAACATACTTAACTACTGGCTGGTGGGATATTCCCTTGGCGGCAGAGTCGCGATGATGGCGGCCTGTCAGGCGTTGCCCGGACTGTGTGGTCTGGTGGTTGAAGGTGGGCATCCAGGGCTGCAAAGTGAAAATGAACGCACCCAGCGTCGTCTCTCGGATGGCCGCTGGGCCGCGCGTTTTCGTACTGAGCCGCTGCGCGAGGTGTTTAATGACTGGTATCAACAGCCGGTCTTTTCCTCACTGAATGTCGCGCAAAGAGAGGCGCTGGTCGATATGCGTAGCCAGAATAACGGGCAAATGCTGGCAGCAATGCTGGAGGCCACTTCGCTGGCCATACAACCTGATTTACGTGTGCAACTGAAAACGCGCACATTTCCGTTTTATTATTTATGTGGTGAACGTGACGATAAATTCCGCGCTCTGGCGGCGGAAATATCAGTACCAAACCATGTGATTCGTAATGCCGGACATAACGCGCATCGGGACAACCCCGCGGGTGTAGTGGACTGTCTGGCTCAGATTCTGCGTCGCTGACTATAGGACATTTTATGATCTATCCTGATGAAACAATGCTTTACGCACCGGTAGAATGGAACGATTGCTCTGAAGGCTACACCGATATTCTCTACGAGAAATCCACCGACGGTATCGCAAAAATCACCATTAATCGTCCGCAGGTACGCAATGCCTTCCGTCCGGTCACCGTGAAAGAGATGATCCAGGCGCTGGCGGATGCCCGCTATGATGACAACATCGGCGTGATTATTCTGACCGGTGCGGGCGATAAAGCGTTCTGTGCAGGCGGCGATCAGAAAGTACGTGGCGACTACGGCGGATACCAGGATGACTCCGGTGTGCATCATCTGAACGTACTGGACTTCCAACGCCAGATTCGTACCTGTCCGAAACCGGTCGTGGCGATGGTGGCAGGGTATTCCATCGGCGGTGGTCATGTGCTGCACATGATGTGTGACCTGACCATTGCGGCTGAAAACGCCATCTTTGGTCAGACCGGGCCGAAAGTCGGTTCCTTCGACGGCGGGTGGGGCGCGTCCTACATGGCGCGCATCGTCGGTCAGAAAAAAGCACGTGAAATCTGGTTCCTGTGCCGTCAGTACGATGCAAAACAAGCGCTGGATATGGGCCTGGTAAACACTGTCGTTCCGCTGGTCGATCTGGAAAAAGAGACCGTGCGCTGGTGTCGTGAAATGCTGCAAAACAGCCCAATGGCGCTGCGCTGCCTGAAAGCTGCGCTGAACGCCGACTGCGATGGTCAGGCGGGTCTGCAGGAGCTGGCGGGTAACGCCACGATGCTGTTCTACATGACGGAAGAAGGTCAGGAAGGCCGTAACGCCTTTAACCAGAAACGCCAGCCTGACTTCAGCAAATTCAAACGGAATCCGTAATGCGTAGCGCGCAGGTATACCGTTGGCAGATCCCCATGGACGCGGGGGTGATTCTGCGCGACAGGCGGTTAAAAACGCGTGACGGGCTGTACGTTTGTCTTCGTGACGGCGAGCGCGAAGGGTGGGGAGAGATCTCCCCCCTGCCGGGCTTCAGTCAGGAAAGCTGGGAAGAGGCGCAAACTGAGCTGCTGGCCTGGGTGAAGGGTTGGCTACAGGGCGATGCTTCCTTACCGCAAATGCCTTCGGTCGCCTTTGGCGCAAGCTGCGCGCTGGCCGAACTGGCAGGCACTCTGCCAGAGGCGGCGGACTACCGTGCTGCGCCGCTGTGTACGGGCGATCCTGACGATCTGGTGCTGCAACTGGCGGACATGCCGGGCGAAAAAGTGGCGAAGATTAAGGTCGGTCTGTATGAAGCGGTTCGCGACGGCATGGTAGCCAATCTGTTACTTGAGGCGATCCCGGAGCTGCATTTGCGACTTGACGCCAACCGGGCCTGGACGCCGTTGAAAGCTCAGCAGTTCGCGAAATACGTTAATCCGGAGTATCGCGGGCGCATTGCCTTCCTCGAAGAACCGTGCAAAACCCGTGATGATTCCCGCGCGTTCTCGCGTGAAACAGGGATTGCCATTGCCTGGGATGAAAGTCTGCGTGAAGCGGATTTCACCTTCGAAGCCGAAGAGGGTGTGAAGGCAGTCGTCATCAAGCCTACGCTGACGGGTAGCCTCGACAAGGTGCGTGAGCAGGTTGCCGCCGCACACGCGATAGGTCTCACCGCCGTGATCAGCTCTTCTATCGAATCGAGCCTGGGCTTAACCCAGCTGGCGCGCATTGCTGCCTGGTTGACGCCACAGACTATCCCTGGTCTGGATACGCTCAGCCTGATGCAGTGCCAGCAGGTACGCGCGTGGCCTGGCAGTACGTTGCCGTGCATTGAGATTGATGCGCTGGAACGATTGCTATGACCCAGCGGGAAATGCCCGATGGCGCAAGCGCATCGGGCCTGGGACGGTTGTCCGATACGCCTGATTTTACTGACTGGCCGTGGCGTCACTGGCGACAGGCTCGTACTGACGCGCCAGCCTTACGCCTCAACGATGAGGTGTTACGCTGGGGCGATCTCTGTACGCGAGTCGATCGTCTGGCAAGCGGCTTTGCGGCTCAAGGGGTGGGAGAGGGCGATGGCATATTGCTCCGCGCCTGGAATCATCCCCGTCCGCTGCTGGCATGGCTTGCACTGTTGCAGTGTGGGGCGCGGGTTTTACCTGTGAACCCACAGTTGCCTCAGTCGCTGCTTGATGCGCTGGTCCCGGAGTTAACGCTGCGTTTTGCGCTGGATCTGGAAGGCGAAAGTCCGCTCCCGGGGTTGGCACCGCTGCGGATGCTGGAACAGTCTGGCGAGCATGCTGCCGTCTGGTTGCCTCAGCGCTTGAGCACAATGACGTTAACCTCAGGTTCTACCGGATTGCCAAAGGCGGCGGTGCATACCTGTCAGGCGCATCTGGCGAGCGCACAGGGCGTGCTGTCATTAATGCCGTTTGGCGCTGAAGATGACTGGCTGCTCTCGCTACCGTTATTTCACGTTTCCGGTCAGGGGATTATGTGGCGCTGGTTGTTCGCCGGCGCGCGTATGACCGTGCGCGATAAGCAGCCGTTAGAGCAGATGCTGGCGGGTTGTACCCATGCTTCGCTGGTTCCCACGCAGCTTTGGCGACTGTTGGTCAATCACACACCGGTATCGCTAAAGGCCGTGTTGCTGGGCGGTGCCGCGATTCCTGTTGAATTGACTGAACAAGCGCGTGAGCAGGGTATTCGCTGCTGGTGCGGTTACGGGTTAACGGAATTTGCCTCCACGGTGTGTGCGAAAGAGGCCGATGGTAAGGCGGATGTCGGCTCTGCACTACAAGGCAGAGAAGTCAGGATTGTTGATGATGAAGTCTGGCTTCGTGCCGCCAGCATGGCGCAAGGGTACTGGCGCAACGGACAGCTTTATCCACTGGTTAATGCGCAAGGCTGGTTTGCCACCCGCGATCGCGGCGTGTTAAAGGATGGCAAGCTAACCATAGTCGGGCGTATGGACAATCTGTTCTTTAGCGGTGGAGAAGGGATCCAACCGGAAGAGGTGGAGCGCGTTATTGTATCGCATCCCCATGTTCTGCAAGCTTTTATTGTTCCAATAGAAGATGAAGAGTTTGGCCACCGCCCCGTTGCGGTTGTGGAGTACGATACTGAAGCCGGAAGAATTGATCTGGCAGAATGGGTGAAAGATAAGCTGGCACGTTTCCAGCAACCCGTTCGTTGGCTAACCTTACCCGCAGAATTAAAAAGCGGTGGTATTAAGGTTTCTCGCCGGGCGCTGCTGGAGTGGGTCCGTACCCGCGGTAAAGCTTAAGAAAACATTAAATTTATCTCGCATAATTGCCATTCCCTGGCCATTGTCCTTTGGTTTATCTGCTAAAGTGTAACCTGGTGTGAAAATCATTAGCAAAAGGTGCGCTATGGAATGGCATGTGAAGAAGTCTTGCTGTAACCAAAAAGCAGGGAGGCTCTATATTGTACTTTGTGATAGCGGTGGTTCGTTGAAAATGCTGGCTGAAGCGCAAGCCAGCGAGCGTGTAAAAGCAGGCGATCTCCTGTCACCGTTAAAAGATGCCCAGTATTGTATTAACCGTGACGCATCGCGAGTGATTAAAATCATTGATGCCAGACAGTATCTCGCCGAAGAATGGGAGCGTCTGCGACAACTGTCTGACGATAAATGATCTCAGGGCGTGTGTTGGCGGGCAGGTAAGAATATGGTCATTAATCCCGCCATAATACACAGCACACCCACCAGGGCTTTTACTGAAAAGGTTCCTTGCCAGCCCGGTAAAATCATTGATGCGATCCACACCAGTACATAGCTGAGGCTGAGCAAGGCATAGGCTTTGCTCAGCGCGAGTTGATGCAGGGCTTTATGCCAGCACATCACTGACAGTAAATAACCTACCAGCCCGCCATATAAGGCGAATGCGCTGCTGCTGGTTGCAAAAACGGCGGAGATAAACGCCAGCGGTTGCAGCATGGGCGGCAGATTATCCATCGCGTAACCCAGACTTAGCTGAGCAACCGACGTAATAATCACGCTACACAGCCCCCAAAAAATGCCCATTACACCGCGCTCCCAAGAATAAAGATGCCGGTGATGAGTAGCCCAACCCCCAACCAGTGACGCGTTGTGACAGGTTCACGCCAGATTTTCCATGCCGCCAGCGTGACCCATACAAAGTTCAGGCTTAGCATCGGGTAGGCGATGCCGACGGGAATATTCTGCAATACTGCCAGCCAGAGCAGCATGGCCAGTCCCAGACAGGCCAGCGCCAGACCAATCCACTGCGCGATATAGCGTGTTCGCGCGTGGGCGGGTACCGGGCGGGTGGCCTGCTTCTGGCACAATTGCCCACAGACGCTGAGCAGGCTGGCAAAGACTAAGGTTAGCCAGATCATTTAGGCCTGTACTGAATCAAGACCAGGCGCCCCTGATTGTCGATATAGTCAGCGGGAGGAATGGCAAGCTGATTAATATCCTCATCCTTCGAAATTGACAGCACAAGCGTAATGATCCCTTCCTGACGATGTTGCGCCAACCAGCCGGCAAAGTCATCCCGGCTGACGAAGCGTCCCTGGGCATCCGGATAATTAAGGCCGTATTTTAACTCACCTGTTTGCCCGTACATGTTGATGTCATCGCGTTTCAGGCTCCAGGCCAGGCCAGCGGCAACGCCAACACTGTCGGTGAAAATATAACGGCTCGACTCCAGCGACTCTTTGGTCATCTCGACAAAAAACTGTGGCTGTTTGGATTCCATTACCCGGTCAGGTACTGAGAAGCCGAACAACAGCGCCAGTCCCAGCGGGCAGAGCGCTGCTAATTTCCAGTTTTTTTCACTGTTGTTAAGCGTATACCAGCCAAATAGCGTCCAGGTGATAAAGATACCCCATGAGCAAAACACTTTATACGTTTCGATATGCGACCAGACCGGTGTCTTCAACGGTCCGAGCGTGGACACGATAAATGTGGCGACAATACCAATAACACCGAACAGAATGTTGATCCAACCGTTGACGCGCAGGGCTGCAGAACCTTTTTCAGCAGCCTGCAAGCCAAACCGCGCGGTAAGGATTGCCAGCGGTGCGAAGCAGGAAAGAATATAGGTTGGCAACTTCCCTTTGGCGATACTGAAAAACAGGATCGGCATAATAATCCAGCTCAGCAGGTATAAGGCGCTACGTGGTACATCCCGTTCACGCCAGCCGGTACGCAATGCGCCCGGTAGTAGCCCGAGCCAGGGTAAGGCACTTGCCACGAAAACCGGTATGTAGTACCAGAATGGCGCTTTATGCTGGGCATCATCCTGCGCAAAACGCTGAATATGCTCAATCCAGAAAAAGTAGTGCCAGAAGTCGGGTTCGCGTTGCGCAATCACCAGCCCCCACGGCAGGACAATGGCAATACAGCTGATAATCGACAACAGACCGTAAATAAAGATCTCTTTCCAGCGCTTTTGCACGAAAACCCATGGCAACACGCTGAGGACGGGGACAGCGAGCGCGAGAAAGCCTTTGGTCATCACGCCCATGCCGCAAGTAAATCCTAACAGCAAAAAGGCGACAATTTTACGTGTTCTGGTGGTGGCTTGCATTCCCTCCCAAAAACAGCACATACCCGCCATCAGCCACAGCGCGATAATGGGATCAAGTACCGCATAGGTTCCGATACTGTAAACAGAGAAAAACGTTAGAAAGATGACGGCAGAGAGTAGGGCCGTACGTTTATCACGCCATAGCCGCATTGCCAGCCAGGCGACCAGGAGTGCAGTCAGTAGGGTTGCAAAAATAGCCCCCGCTCTGACGCCAAAGTTGTTTGCGCCAAATAACCATTGCCCGATACTGTTTAACCAGTATCCCGCGATAGGTTTTTCAAAATAGCGTAGTCCTAAAAAATGTGGGACGATCCAGTCGCCAGACGTCAGCATTTCCCGGCTGATTTCAGCATAGCGCGTTTCGTCGGGCTGCCAGAGCAGGCGGCTATTGATGGGTAAAATAAAATACAGTGCAATAAATGCGACAAATGCCAGGGCGTAACGTGCGGATTTCATGATGTCACACTCGCGGGTTGCTGGCAGCCGAGCCATCCCTCTCTGCCGGGTATTTTGCCACGAACGATCTGGCCCGTTGGCAGTGTACTGATATCGTCTGGTAACAGTTCGCCCAGTGGACAAAACGTAATCCCGGCGTCGGCGGCACGAATGAGCAGATCGTCAAATTGCTGCTGAAAAGCAATGCCTTCCACCTCTGCGTGAATCGTGTAGACCGGGGTGCCTTTGTCCCTCTGAATGCGGGAGAGAATATAGTCGTTGAAGTCCGCTGCCTGCACCTCCTGACCAACTACTTCATCCCATGTCGGTAGCGTGACCGGAATTTGTGGTGTCCCTATTTCTCCCGTTTCAAGTACAGGACGGAATAACGATGTCCCCCTGCAATCGCTGTTATAGCGCAGATGGAATGTTTCTTTCGCCTCTACGACCCGCGAGTCGGCACGCCAGCCAGCGACGGCAGAGCAGGTAACGGGTTGGCCGATGATTGTTTCGAGTGCATTAATACCCCGCGAAATATCATCAATCAGCTGTTTATCGTTCCAGTTGCCACTTCGTGATTGCCAGGCATGATGATCCCAGGCGTGTAAGCCTGTTTCGTGATACCGGGCAGCTTGCGAAATGATGGCCGCATTAGCTAGGCCAATTTCTTTTCCAGGCCAGGCGGTGCCGGCCAGTAAAATGTCCCACCCGTAGAGTGAGGCTGCGTTTGAGCGCAGCATCTTCCACAAAAATTGCGGCTTCACCAGACGCCAGAGATGGCGTCCCATGTTGTCGGGCCCGACGCTAAAAAAGAAACTAGCCCGAACGTTATGCCGATTCAATGTCTCCAGCAGGCGGGGCACGCCTTCGCGTGTCCCCCTGAATGTATCGACATCTATGCGCAAGCCCACTTTGGTCATGATGTGTGTTCCGTGATGTCCACACTGCGTAAGAAGAAGTCCAGCGTCTCTTCAACCGTTTCTTGCATATCGATTGTTGGTTCCCAGTTCAGGCAACGTTTGGCGTTACGAATACTGGGTTTGCGGTGCTCAACGTCCTGGTAGCCTTTACCATAGTAGCTGCTACTCTCAACGTCGCGGAAACCAGCAAACGGCGGAAAGTGTTGGCGCAACGGATGTTTTTCGAAGCAGGAAAGGAGCATTTCAGCCAGTTCCTGAATACTTGCTTCGTTATCCGGGTTACCGATATTGATGATCTCGCCATCACAGCGCCCGCCGTCGTTTTCAATGATACGGAACAGGGCTTCGATACCGTCACGAATGTCGGTAAAGCAACGCTTCTGCTTGCCGCCTTCAATCAGCTTGATGGGAGAGCCTTCCACCAGATTCAGGATCAGTTGGGTAATGGCGCGTGAGCTGCCGATACGTGCGGCGTTCAGGCTATCCAGACGCGGTCCCATCCAGTTAAATGGACGGAATAAGGTGAAACGTAGCCCTTCTTTTTCACCGTATGCCCAAATAACGCGATCCAGCAGTTGTTTAGAGACCGAGTAGATCCAGCGCGGTTTATTAACCGGGCCGACGATCAGGTTGGAGCTGTCTTCATCGAAGTCTTTATCGGTACACATACCGTAGACTTCAGATGTTGACGGGAAAATGATGCGTTTGCGGTACTTGACACAGTAACGAATAATTTTCAGGTTTTCTTCAAAATCGAGTTCGAAGACGCGCAGCGGGTTGCGGGTATATTCAATCGGTGTGGCAATGGCGACCAGTGGCAGCACGACGTCGCATTTTTTCACATGATATTCAATCCATTCGGAGTGAATGCTGATATCACCTTCCACAAAATGGAATCGTGGGTGTTGCAGAAAACGCTCAATCGCATCGCTGCCAATATCAAGCCCGTAGATTTCGTAGTTATCTTCGTGTAGCAGGCGTTCGGTCAGGTGGTTGCCAATAAAACCGTTAACGCCAAGGATCAAAACGCGGGTACGACGTTTGCTGGCGGAAACGGGCTGGCTGTTGAGGCGAGAACCGGCAACCAGACCCAAAACTTGTGCCAGCTGTGAGCCCTGCATGGTAATGCCATCACCCGCTTGCCCGGTAATGATTTCGAGTGCGCCATCGGCACAGGCAATCAGCAATGGCGATACGGAGATAACCGTTCCCGGCAGCGCCGCAGATGTATTTGCACTCTGGCGCGATGACCAGATGGTGAATTTTTGCGTACCGGCATAGCTAAATGCACCTGGCCATGGATCGGACACGGCGCGAACCATGTTATGCAGTTGTGCGCAGGGTTTGTTCCAGTCAAGGAAACTGTCTTCCGGCGTACGGCGACCAAAACAGGTGGCGTCGGCTTCCTGTTGTGGATACTCCTGAAAATCACCGGCTTTGATGGCTGGCAGCGCCTGTGCCAGTACCTCGCGGGCAGACTGGCATAATTTATGATGCAGGGTTAACGCTACGTCATCGGGGGAAATGGTAATGCGTTGTTGGGCGACGATGGCACCGGCATCTGCGCGCTTGACCATGCGGTGCAGCGTCACGCCTGTTTCGGTTTCGCCATTGACTAATACCCAGTTCAGCGGTGCACGGCCACGATATTTGGGCAGTAATGAGCCGTGCAGATTAAAGGCTCCCGCAGGTGCAAGACGCAGGATCTCATCGCTGAGTAAATGGCGATAGTAGAATGAGAAGATCACATCGGGGGCGAGCTGGGCGATCCGCTCGATCCACAGCGGATGATTGACCTCGTCCGGAGCGTACACCGGAATACCTGCGCTGGCAGCGAGGCGGGAAACTGAGCCAAAAAACGCTTTTTCACCTGGGTTATCGGCGTGCGTAAAAATAGCAGCGATGTCATAACCTGCATCCAACAGGGCCTGAACCCCCTGACATCCCATATCGTGATAGGCAAATACGACGGCTTTCATGCGCGGTTTTCCTCAGTTGACTGCGTGGTTTGTGGACGGATAACGTGTTGAACAAAATAGCGAGGGCGTGCGCGGACATCGTTATAGATGCGACCGATATATTCGCCGAGTAATCCCATGCCAATGAATTGCGCGCCGATAAAGGTAAACAGCACGGCAAACAGCATAAACACACCTTCTGCCGCCCACTGCGGGCCGAGCGTCAGGCGAAGAACAACAAGCAGGACCGACAGGGTAAAGCCTGTGGCGGCAATGATGCTGCCCAGCAGGCTCAACATACGCAATGGCGTGGTGGTCAGGCAGGTTACCAGGTCATACATCAGGTTTATCAGACGCATGAAACTGTACTTAGAGTCGCCAAATTCACGTTCGGCATGGTGTACCGGGATTTCCGTGGCGCGGCGGGCAAAGATGTTAGCCAGGATCGGAATAAAGGTGCTGCGCTCCTGGCAATGCAACATGGCATCGACGATGTGACGGCGATAGGCGCGCAGCATGCAGCCATAATCGCCCATGGCTTTACCGGTCGTGCGCTGAATCAGATGGTTGATCATCCGTGAGGCGGTCTTACGAAAGCGGCTGTCCTGGCGGTTCTGACGCACCGTTCCGACGACATCGAAGCCTTCTTTTGCCGTGGCAACCAGCCGCGGGATCTCCTCTGGCGGGTTTTGTAAATCAGCATCTAACGTGATGATCAGGTCGCCCGTGACGTGGCTGAAACCGGCCATAATCGCCGAGTGTTGCCCATAGTTTCGATTCAACAGAATAGAGACAATATGGCTGTTCGGTGCCTGGGAGGCGTCCATCATCAGTTGAGCCGAATTGTCACTGCTACCGTCGTCAATGAGCAGGATTTCATATTCAGTATCCAGTTTTTCGCAGGCGGCGCTGGTGCGCCTGATTAATTCTGGCAGGCTTTCCTGTTCGTTAAAAACGGGAATGACCACCGAGACTTTACTAATCGGTGTGGCTTCAAACATGCTTATTGTCCTGCAATCTGGCGAAGTGCCGTAATGACGCGTTGTGTGTCATCGTCGGTCATGTCGGGAAATAGCGGCAGTGAACATATGCGTGCGCTATTCCATTCGGTATTAGGCAAAGAAAGATCGGTGAAACGTTCGCGATAATATTTCTGCGTGTGGGCCGCGCGAAAATGCAGGCCTGTGCCAATATTTCTGGCCTTTAGTGCTTCCATCAGAGCATCTCTGCTCAGCCCGCAGCGGGCTTCATCCACGCGAATGATGAACAAATGCCAGGCGTGCACATGTGACCACTGAGGCAGGGTGAGCGGTTGAAACGGCGTATCGGCCAGCGCCTGTTGATACTGCTGCGCAATTTGCGCACGGCGTGCGTTCAGACGAGCCAGCTTGTTCAACTGTACCAGGGCGATGGCAGCGTTGATGTCAGTCAGGTTGTACTTATATCCCGGCGCGAGAACTTCAGCTTGCGGCGCGCGGCCATAGGTTTGACGGTCATACGCATCTACACCCAGGCCGTGAAATTTCAGGCTGCGAAGCCGTTGAGCGAGCTGGCTGTCGTCAGTAACAATCAGTCCACCCTCAGCACAGGTCACATTCTTGATAGCGTGAAAGGAAAATATTGCGGTACCACGAGCACCGACATGACGACCCTTGTATAACGTTCCGACGGCGTGTGCTGCGTCTTCAATAACAGGGATTCCATAGCGTTCACCGATGGCGTAAATGGCATCAAGATCGGCTGGGGCCCCGGCATAATGCACGGGAATAATAGCTTTGGTTCGTGGTGTGATAGCGGCTTCAATTTGTTCGGGGGTGACCATCAGCGTATCGCGGTCAACATCGATCATAACCGGTGTGGCGCCCAGCAGGACAATCATGTTGAGTGTAGATACCCACGTCATCGACGGGGTGATCACTTCATCGCCTTCACCCACACCCAGCGCCATTAGCGTAATGTGCATACCTGCCGTCGCGGAACAGATGGCAACGGCGTTTTGGTTTCCTGTGAGCTGGCAGAAAGCGTCTTCCAACTGCTGATTTTTAGGACCCGTGGTTATCCACCCTGAATCCAGAACCGCCTTAACTGCGGCAAGTTCTTCATCACCCATTGCCGGACGGGAGAAAGGCAAAAAGTCAGACATCATTATTCCTTCAAGCCATTTAACGCCACCGCAGTTTTATTTTTAGTGATAAACAGGGGCATCGTTAATTATTTCATCAGGCCACAAAGGTTAAAGACTGAAGGTTAATTTATCCTTAAGAGTTTAAGGTTTGGTGTATAAAGATAAAAACAGGGAGGGGTGATTTATTTATTTGAATATAAAGTGTTTTTAGTCGTTATGGCGGCGTTGCTCTCTGTTGATGAATGCTGAGAACAATACCGCTATTGTGAACATCGTTTATATTACGTTTAAACTCGTGGGATTTACAGTAACCCTTTCAAGGTCAACGTTTTACGCGTGGCGATATTTAAGTCGTAGGTGCCAAGATCTTCCGCTTTAACCCAGGCGAAGTCCTGGAACTCTTCGTTAATGTTCACTTCACGATTAGCCGCCACACAATCGAAGATGAGATAAATCATATAAATCTCTTCCTGACTGCCATCGGCATAGGTTTTGGTCCGAATATCATCGCTGAAGGTCCACGGAGTAATTTCTGATAATACCAGTTGTTCACCCAACTCTTCCCTCACTTCACGACGCAAAGCCTCTTCGATGCGCTCACCTGGCTCAACGCCGCCGCCAGACAGCGCCCACTGACCAGGGAAAACACCGCGATCGTCGGCCATTTTGCACAGTAAAAAACAGCCTTCATTTTGAATGAGTGGGCAAACAATCGTTCTTTGACGCATAAGTCTGTTCCTTGTAGGGGAGGGGCGGAGGAGTCCATTGTTAACACATCTTACCTTTTGCAGGCGACAGAAAAAACGCTTCATTGCCGTTTAAGCCAGCTTTGCCGGGGAAGATGACGTTGTCTGTTGAAAACGGCAATCAGGTGCCTTTTATCGTCTATTTCGGGTAAGAACTTAACCTTACTGAAACATTGCGGGTAGTATTTAGTTACAATATGTCATTGCATCGCTTTTTTAGCTCATTGATTCCTCGCCATCTGGCAGTACAATCCAGCGGTTTTGGGGCTATGTTTTGATTCTTGCTGGAAAGGATAGAAAATGAAAAAAAGTTTATTACTGGGTTTTGCCGGAATGCTGTTTGTTTCTGCGTCGGCGAATGCGATTAGCATTAGCGGTCAGGCAGGCGAAGATTACACCAACCTCGGTTTCGGTATGGGTACTGAGTCCACTGGACTGGCTGTTAGCGGCAACTGGATGCATAACGATGACGACGGTGATGTTGCAGGGCTTGGCCTTGGTCTGAATATCCCTCTGGGTCCGTTGCTGGCAACAGTCGGTGGGAAAGGTATCTATACCAACCCGAAAGACGGTGATGAAGGCTACGCGGCAGCTGTCGGTGGTGGTTTACAGTGGCCGATTGGCGACAGTTTCCGTCTGTTTGGTGAATACTACTACTCCCCGGATTCACTCTCCAGCGGGATCGACAGCTACGAAGAAGCAAATGCCGGTGCGCGCCTGACGATTATGCGTCCGCTGAGTATTGAAGCAGGTTACCGTTACCTGAATCTGGCGGGTAAAGATGGCAACCGCGATAACGCGATTGCTGACGGCCCATACATCGGGGTAAACGCCAGTTTCTAATCGACCAGGCGCGGCGTTCAGTCGCGCCTTCCCCCCTCCATGCGTTATAGTGTTTTCATCATAAAAGCAGGAGAACACGATGTTAAACGTGGAGATGCTATCCACCGGGGATGAAGTGTTGCACGGACAAATCGTCGACACTAATGCCGCCTGGCTGGCCGATTTTTTCTTTAATCAGGGATTACCATTAACACGCCGCAATACAGTTGGCGACAATCTGAACGATTTGGTCGCTATTCTGCGTGAGCGTAGCGAACATGCTGATGTGCTGATCGTCAATGGCGGCTTAGGGCCGACCAGCGATGATTTGAGCGCACTGGCGGCGGCAACCGCAAAAGGTGAAGGGCTGGTGCTGCATGAAGCGTGGCTGGCCGAAATGGCGCGTTTTTTCCGTGAGCGGGGACGCGTCATGGCGCCGAGCAATCGCAAACAGGCTGAGCTTCCGGCCAGTGCGGAGTTTATTAATAATCCGGTCGGAACTGCCTGCGGGTTCGCCGTAAAGCTTAATCGCTGCCTGATGTTCTTTACGCCGGGTGTGCCGTCAGAATTTAAAGTCATGGTTGAACATGAGATCCTGCCGCGCCTGCGTGAGCGTTTTTCTCTCTCTCAACCCCCGCTATGCCTGCGCTTAACGACCTTTGGTCGTTCTGAAAGCGATCTGGCGCAGAGCCTGGATCCTTTGGTTTTACCGCCCGGGGTGACAATGGGCTATCGCTCGTCGATGCCGGTTATCGAGCTGAAGTTAACCGGACCCGATTCCCAACGTGAAGCGATGCTGGCGCTATGGCCAGAGGTGAAACGCGTTGCTGGCCAGAATATGATTTTTGAAGGTACCGAAGGGTTACCTGCGCAAATTGCCCGTAAGCTCCAGGAGCGCCAGTACAGTCTGACGCTGAGCGAGCAATTTACCGGAGGCTTAATTGCCCTGCAGCTCTCTCGCGCCAGTGCCCCGTTGTTAGCGAGCGAGGTAGTGCCATCTCAGGAAGAAACGCTGGCGCAAACGGCGCACTGGATAACCGAGCGACGCGGCAATCATTATGCCGAACTGGCGCTGGCGGTATCGGGTTTCGAAAACGAACATATTAACTTCGCACTGGCAACACCTGACGGCACGCATGCCTTGCGGGTGCGACTCAATGCAAATCGCTATAGTTTGGCTGTTCGTCAGGAGGTTTGCGCAATGATGGCGCTTAATATGCTGCGGCGTTGGCTAAATGGTCAGGATATCGCCGGGGAACACGGCTGGATCGATGTGGTGGAATTCCTGACGGTTTGATTAGTGGCAGGGAAGGTTACAAACCTTCCCTGTTTGACTCACGCTGTGACATCGTCTGGCAATAACCCGGTAATTAACTGAACCAAATCACGATCAATCCCTTGTTCCAGCATCATGCGAGCGATCCGTATTGCTTCTTCTTGCGTACCTTTTTGTACTCCTTGTTCCAATCCTTTTTGTACTCCTTGTTCCAATCCTTGTTGTAACCCTTGTTGCAGCCCATCGTGGTGGCCTTCTTGTCTGAGTCTCTCTGCGATTGTCATCAGCCTCTCCTTGTTATGAGGGGAACGTTCGGCAACTTTATGGATAAATTCGTTGACGTGAGAAACGTCGCCGTACTGTAGCAGATAATTAAATAGCGTCTGTAGCTGGCTGTCATTAGCGGTGCTTGTAACTAATAACGAGACCAGTCGGTCCACTAATCCCATCAAATCGCGATCGCGGATATGTTTTTGCATCAATTCAAGCAACGCAACACGCCGATGTTGCGCGATTTCATCGTCAGGAATCACGGTAATGTCGACCAGCGGAAAAGCTTCTGAATAAAGTTGTCGCGCCAGTTGTGGGTTGTCAAATTCATCCAGCCAGTTGAGTGACCAGGGATAGGGACTTTGTTGACCGTGATAAAACAACATGGGGATCACCAGCGGCAGCGTTTTATTCCCGGCATCAAGATGATGCTGCATCGCAGCGGTGGCATAGCGCATCAGGCGGAATGCCATGTGCTGCACAGCTGTACTCTGATGTTCGATGACACAATAGATATAGCCATCACCTTCGTGGGTCTTTAGCGACCACAATATGTCGGAGTAGTACGCGCGGAGATCCTGTTCGATAAAACTGGTGGACTCCAGCTTCAGCGTTTGCAAATTGCAAATCTCACGTAATGTGACGGGGAGGTGAATCTCCAGAAAATCCCGGGCCATCTCAGGATAAGAAATGATCTTTTTAAAAACCGCATCATGCGGTGTGGATGTGGTGGGTTTAGCCATGGTAGTCCGTCACCAGAAAGAGAAGATGGCGTGACGGTATCCACTTTTCGCAAGTGCTGCATATGAGAAATTGATTCTTTGCGTGGGTGAATCAGAGATAAATACGCCCGACTGCAACGTATTCAAATAAGCGGAACTGGATGCACAAAAATGCCCGGTAGCAAACATCACCGGGCAACTGAGTTACCCCAACGCTTTGGCAAGCAGGGTGATAGGATGTTCGCAACGCTTACTTGTCGACATCTCAATCTGCCATTTACACGTTTCGCAGTCGGTCACGACGATATCCGCGCCGCTTTCTTCAATCTGGCGGAATAGCGGTGCGCCAATTGACTGTGACGTCGGATAGTTTTCCTTTTTGAATCCGTAAGTTCCGGCGATCCCGCAGCACTGTGAATCCAGCACGGTTAGTTCAAGTCCCGGAATTTGTCGCAGCAGTTCCAGCGTATAGAGTGTCCAGCCCATTTTCTCCATATGACATGGTGTGTGATAGACCACTTTTAGCGGCAACGTTTTCAGCGGCAACGTTTTCCCTTCGTCCAGCTTGCGCCACAGCCAGCGTGTAGCCAGTTCAATATGTTCGCGTAGCCCTGAGTTGTCGACATCCAGCACTTCAGGGTATTCATCGCGTAGCGCAAAGGTACAGGTTGAAGAGGTGGCAATAACCGGGATGCCTTTTCCGTCAATCGCTTCTCGCAGTGAAGCCACATTACTTACCGCCTGCTTACGTGCTTTATCGGTGAAACCGTTGGCGATCAGTGGTACGCCACAGCATTTCTCTTTACTCAGCAGTTGTACGCCAGTACCCATCGCGTTCAGCACTTTTATCAGATCTTTACCGAGTTGCGGATGGTTGTAGTTCACAAAGCAACCGTGGAAAAATGCAACTTGATCCTGATACTGCGCCTGCTGTGCGGCTATGCTGCGATACCAGCGGCGGAAGGTACCGAAGGAGTACTTCGGCAGCGTACGGCGATGATCGATTTTTAGTGCATAATCAAGAAGCTGGCGCACCGGTTTCAGTGAAGTCGCGGTGTTCACGATGGGTGCGAACGGCGTAGAAACACTGCCCATCAAATCGGTATGGCTTAAGACAAAGTTACGTATCGACGGACGTGTCGTGTCGTATTTGGCACGCGCGCGCTGGATGATATCGCCAATTTTGACATCCGAAGGGCAGGCCACTTCACAGCGTTTGCAGTTGATGCAATATTTCAGCGCATCGTCATATAACGCACCATCTTTCAAACGCAGACGTTCACCGTCAGGGCCGGCTTGTTTAGGGCCAGGGTAACCTGGGTTGACACGGCTTACCGGGCAGGCAGTGGTGCACACTGTGCATTTGATACAACTTTCAAAACGTGTGTCGCTCATTGCTGGCCTCCTGCACGTTTCGCAATATGATGTGCGGCGTGTAAAGCGCTCACTGCGCACACTCCGCCTCCGCAACCCTGGGCGATAGGGTCAAAACCGCCAAGTACCGATCCGATGGCAAACATATTCTCTACTGTTTTTCCTGCAAGCGATGGACGCAGTTCAGCATCGGTGGTTACGCCAAACTGTTGCCACGGTTGCGGATCAAAGACGTCACGCTGATACCACTGCGCACGTGTGGCGGTTTGGTGCACATCCAGACCGAGAATCGGCTCATGAACGGCTTCGCGCGTGGCGACCAGTCCGCTGCTAAAGAAACTACCGCTGGCGAGTACGGCGAAGCGTGGGCGCAATGGAATATCGGCATGGTTGCGGGTCCAGATTTCGCTGACAATGCCATCCTGACAGGTGATTTTTTTCACTTCATCACCGGGCATCCACACTCCACCCTGGCGTACAAACTGGCGCTGCAATTTGTTATGCAGGCGCATGCCCAGCACTGACGGCGGTAAAGTTGGTAATAACATCAGTGAGCAGGGCAGGCGGTCATTGAGCCACTTCCATAGCCGATCGTCAGCCAGGCCGAAACAGGCTGGCATAATTATCATGTCGCAGGTTTTCGCGATTGGTAGCAGGGCGTCATAGAGCAGCGACCATTTATCTTCGTTATCTAACAGACGTGCAATGTTGACGGCGCGAAATTCGGTTGGGTTATCACGCAGGACATCCAGTTCTGGCAAATCGATTTCAGCCGTTTCGACGCTGAGGTTACGCTGGCGCAGTGAGGCCGCGGCAAGGTGCGCCTGGAAATCCAGTAAGCCGCTAATTCCCACCACACAGACACGTTGTGCTGATAACGGCCAGACCGGCACTTCCGCTGAACTAAGCCAGGTTGAACGCAGGGTTCCCAACGGTGTTACACGTTGATGAGCCTGATGAACCTTACCGTGCAAATGCGTTCCGCACTCTTCCAGCAAATTCTGCGCCTGCTGCGCCAGCGCCAGTACGGTCTGCGTACCGATGGTGCTATACGGATGACCAGGTGCCTGAGTGCGCAGCGCATTCAGCCCCGCTTCAATGTCGGTTACCGGTTGACCATCGGGCAGGTTGCTGAGCAAATCCAGTGAGCCGGAGGAAAAGTGCAGCGCGCTTTGGCCGCGGGTAACAATCGTACAGCGCAACCCGCTTTTTTGCAGTTGTAGGCCACACATCAGCCCGGCGAGACCGCCGCCGATAATGACGGTATCAAATTTCATCCTGGTGCTCCTTTTCCAGACCGCACAATCCCTGATAGACCCAACGCGTGAATTCGCTTTCGCGCAGTGCATCTCCCCACGCGATAGGCTGCACGCCTTTCCAGCGTTCGTTGAGGAATTCAGAAAGCTGGGTGATAGATTGTGCGGCGGTGGTGACATTAAAACGTTGTAGCAAACCTGCAGCGCGGCAGGCACACAATTCGCCCTGACAAGTCCCCATCCCGACGCGGGTGCGACGACGTAAATCGAGCAAACTGTTGACGGTTAAATTTTCAACGGCATATTGCACTTCACCTGCGGTGACGGCTTCACATTCACAGACCAGGCTGCGGTGCTGACGGCCTTCGCTAAGCCACGCCGGGGTGCGGTCGCCATGGCGGTAGACCGCCGAGCCGCGCAGTGGCGCTGGCAAAGAGATAACGCGTTTAAGCGTGTGTTCGGTCGACTCCTGTGAGCCTGGCAGAGCTGTCTCTGCGGTTGTACAAGGGCGAGAATTGCCCAGTTTGCGGCATACTGCGTCGGTGGCCCATTCCGCCATCAGGCGGTAGGTCATCAGTTTGCCACCGGTAATGGTGATAAATCCGTCCAGTCCGTCGCGCGTTGCGTGATCGAATAACACAATACCGCGGCTGACGTTACGACCGGTCGGATCGTCGTCGCTGGCCACCAGCGGACGC
Source organism: Citrobacter sp. Cy070 (assembly GCF_030332245.1). NCBI lineage: Bacteria > Pseudomonadati > Pseudomonadota > Gammaproteobacteria > Enterobacterales > Enterobacteriaceae > Citrobacter > Citrobacter sp. Cy070. The sequence continues at coordinate 162,368 of NZ_JAOWIG010000051.1, read as the reverse complement.
ACACCGGAGTAAGCACGCAGGATGCGAGTTTTCGCCATAATTGGCGCCAGCTTCTCACCTTCACGCAGCAGAATATCCACCTCTTCTGCGGTGACGCGGTTGCTGTCGATATCGTCGTAATCAATGTGTTGTGAGGTTGTACCGATCAGCGAAATGGTATCGCCAGGCACCAGAATATCGGCATCAGATGGCTTACGGCAGCGGTTGATAACATACTGATTTATGCGATGATCCATGATCAACAGAGAACCTTTCGCCGGGAACATACGGATGCTCAGATCGGCATATTCCGCAATGCGCTGGCCCCAGATCCCGGCGGCATTCACGACCACCGGCGCATGCAGAGATTGCATCTCGCCCGTCAGATGGTTGCGTACGTTCACCCCGCACACCGTCGCACCTTCACGAATCAGCCCCGTCACTTCATGGGCCGTTAAGATAATCGCACCGTGCTCTCGTGCATCCAGCATGTTGGCGGCGGTTAAGCGGAAAGGATCAACGGTACCGTCTGGTACTTTCACTGCGCCAATCAGTTGTGGGTTTACCGAAGGTTCGATAATACGCGCCTGTTGTGGATCAATCGCTTCTGCGCGGATGCCCGCGTCTTCACAGGCACGAATAAAGGTTGCCTGGAAAGAGAGTTCATCTTCCGGCAGCGTAATAAACAGACCGTCCGTCGGCTCAACACAATGGCGGGCGATACGTTTCAGAATTTGGTTTTCGCTAATGCATTCGCGGGCAGATTCAGCGTCAGTAACGGCGTAACGTGCTCCGCTGTGCAGCAGACCGTGGTTACGGCCCGTCGCGCCTGTCGCGATATCGTGGCGTTCTACTAAGATGACGCGCAATCCGCGCAGGGCACAGTCGCGTGCGATCCCTGCACCTGTTGCTCCTCCACCAATGATAATCACGTCACTTGTTTGCGAGTCGCGAGTTTTCATTGTTTTTCCTCACAGTTCGTTTTTTATCATTTAGCCACATAAAAAACATGGATTGTTTGATTTCGCGCATAATCGCTCATAATTCGAAAATGAAACGTGATTCCGTGCGCTTTTATGAACATTTGTCATAAATGTGTAACAATCTGTGCTGTAATTCACATTATTGCCCGGAATGTTTCCTTAACATCGCGGCCACACTGGGAGCGGTAGGGTTGCTACGGCAATCTGCAGTGTTTCCTTCGAATGAAAGACGGCCACGGAGGCTACTATATATGTTGAGCATTTTTAAACCTGCGCCACACAAAGCGCGTTTAGCTGCAGCGGAGATCGATCCGACTTATCGTCGATTGCGCTGGCAGATTTTCCTGGGAATATTTTTCGGTTATGCCGCGTACTATCTGGTACGTAAGAACTTTGCTCTGGCCATGCCGTATCTGGTTGAGCAGGGTTTCTCGCGTGGCGATCTGGGTTTTGCGTTGTCCGGTATCTCCATTGCATACGGATTTTCGAAATTCATCATGGGGTCCGTCTCAGATCGCTCGAATCCGCGCGTTTTCCTGCCCGCGGGTCTGATTCTGGCTGCTGCGGTGATGCTGTTCATGGGCTTCGTGCCGTGGGCGACATCCAGCATTGCAGTCATGTTTGTGCTGCTGTTCCTCTGCGGTTGGTTCCAGGGGATGGGGTGGCCGCCGTGTGGTCGTACTATGGTGCACTGGTGGTCGCAGAAAGAGCGTGGCGGTATCGTTTCTGTCTGGAACTGTGCGCATAACGTAGGTGGCGGTCTGCCTCCGCTGCTGTTCCTGCTGGGTATGGCCTGGTTTAACGACTGGAAAGCGGCGCTGTACATGCCTGCCTTTGGTGCGATAGTCGTTGCGCTGTTTGCTTTTGCGATGATGCGTGATACGCCGCAGTCCTGTGGCCTGCCTCCTATCGAAGAGTACAAGAACGACTATCCGGATGATTACAACGAAAAAGCGGAAGAAGAGCTGACTGCGAAGCAGATCTTCATGCAATACGTACTGCCGAATAAACTGTTGTGGTACATCGCTATCGCCAACGTGTTTGTTTATCTGCTGCGCTACGGCATCCTCGACTGGTCACCGACCTATCTGAAAGAAGTGAAGCATTTTGCACTGGATAAATCATCCTGGGCCTACTTCCTGTATGAATATGCGGGGATTCCTGGCACGCTGCTGTGTGGCTGGATGTCGGATAAAGTCTTCCGTGGTAACCGTGGTGCCACCGGCGTGTTCTTTATGACGCTGGTTACCATCGCGACCATCGTTTACTGGATGAACCCGGCAGGCAACCCGAACGTAGATATGGCTTGTATGATTATCATCGGCTTCCTGATCTACGGCCCGGTCATGTTGATCGGTCTGCATGCGCTGGAACTGGCACCGAAAAAAGCGGCGGGGACGGCGGCAGGCTTCACTGGACTGTTCGGTTACCTGGGCGGTTCTGTCGCGGCGAGCGCCATTGTCGGCTACACCGTTGACTTCTTCGGTTGGGACGGCGGCTTTATGGTGATGATTGGCGGTAGCGTGCTGGCGGTGATTCTGCTGGTAGTCGTCATGATTGGTGAAAAACGCCATCATGAAGAGATGCTGCTCAAGCGTAACGGGGGCTAATAGATGAAAACCACATTGAAAAGTCTTAGCGTGGCGCTGATGCTGGCAGGTATGGTTGTGAGCAGTGCGGCGGTAGCCGCAGATAAAATTGTCATTGCGCACCGTGGCGCCAGCGGATATTTACCGGAGCATACGTTACCTGCGAAAGCGATGGCTTATGCTCAGGGCGCGGATTTTCTGGAGCAGGATTTGGTGATGACTAAAGACGACCATCTGGTCGTCCTGCATGACCACTATCTTGATCGCGTCACCGATGTTGCTGATCGCTTCCCGGATCGTGCGCGTAAAGATGGGCGTTACTATGCCATCGACTTTACGCTGGATGAGATCAAATCGCTGAAATTTACCGAAGGTTTCGATATCGAAAATGGCAAAAAGGTACAGACATATCCAGGGCGTTTCCCGATGGGTAAATCTGATTTCCGTGTGCACACTTTCGAAGAAGAAATTGAATTTGTTCAGGGATTAAATCATTCAACCGGCAAAAATATCGGTATTTACCCGGAAATGAAAGCGCCGTGGTTCCATCATCAGGAAGGGAAGGACATTGCGGCTAAAACGCTGGAAGTACTGAAAAAGTACGGGTACACCGGTAAACAAGACAATGTCTATCTGCAGTGCTTTGATGTTGCGGAGTTAAAACGCATTAAGAATGAACTGGAACCGAAGATGGGGATGGATCTCAATCTGGTGCAGTTGATTGCGTACACTGACTGGAATGAAACTCAGGAGAAAAAACCAGACGGCAGTTGGGTGAATTACAACTACGACTGGATGTTCAAACCGGGTGCCATGAAGCAGGTTGCGCAGTATGCGGACGGCATTGGGCCGGACTACCATATGCTGGTTGATGAGAAGTCCAGTAAGGGCAACATCTCATTGACGGGTATGGTACAGGACGCGCACCAGAACAAGATGGTGGTGCATCCTTATACTGTTCGTGCCGATCAGTTGCCGGATTATGCAACGGATGTAAACCAGCTGTATGACGTGTTGTACAACAAGGCGGGCGTTGACGGGCTGTTCACCGACTTCCCCGACAAAGCGGTGAAATTCCTGCATAAAGAGTAAGGGCAGAAGGCCTGCGATGAACGTATTCCCGCAGGCCTTATTTGTGAAGCGTGAGCAGATTGCTAGATGAGGCCGTCAGCAGTCAACGATTCCATATATGCCTGCAGTAGAAATAAAGGGCTGCCGTCTACCGGCGGCTCTTTTGCCAATAACGATATTTGTCGATAAAACGTTGGCTCCAGCGCCACTGAGCGAATTTCCCCGCCAACCGCCTTCAGCGTGAGTTCCGGTAATAATGCAATCCCCAGCCCCTGGCGAATAAAGCTCATTGCGGTATCCGGGTGGTTAAATTCGTATTTAATAATTGGCTCAATCCCTTTTTCTTTAAACAACGTCATGATGCTTAATTCATAGCGGCCTTTACTGATAATCAGCGGTTCTCCCATCAGTTCTTCCAGCGAAATAGTGGTGTTGGCTGCCAGTGGGTGGCTTTCGGGAACCACTACGGTAAATTTATCGCGGTAAACCGGTACGCAGTACATGCCATTGACCGGGAAATGCACAAATCCCGCATCGATATCCCCGCTGCGCAGGGAATCAACGATCGCCGGGCTGTTCTCTTCGAAGGGGATAATTTTGATGTGCGGATGCTGCTGTTCAAAGTGGCGGATAATGCCAGGTAAAATGCAGGCGCAGGCGCTGGGAAAACAGCCGATACGCAGGGTTCGGGCTGGATTTTGTCGTTCCTGCTCGGCAATTTCTTTCACCGCGTTGGTTTCTGACACGATGGCTCGCAGGCGTGGCACGATCCGGTGTCCCGCCGGGGTGAGCCTGATGTCTTTGCGACGTTCGCGGATTAAAATATCAACGCCCAGCTCTTCTTCTAATGCTGAAATTGCCTGACTTACGGCGGACTGGGTCATATACAGCCGCTTGCTGGCTTCGGTAAAACCGCCGTACTCGAGCACGGCAAGCAAAGCGTGGATCTGTGTTAGTGTCATTAGTTCCTTCTAATTAATAATATTAAAACGATTAATTTCTCTAATATAATGAGCCTATTTATACTGGCGTTCTGGTGTTTAACTCACATTTTGACGCACTTGTCCGTCGTTCAGTTGTGCTGAGCGTTGCCTGCGTGCGCCGTCTGAACAGGTTGGCGAAAATGAAAGAAAAACTGTGGACGAAGGATTTCTGGGCAATAACGATTATCAGCTTTATTATCTTTTTTGTTTTTTATGTCCTGCTGACCCTGCTTCCGATCTATATTTCGGATCGCCTGCATGCTACTCCTGATAAGGCCGGTTTATTAGTCACGTTCTTTTTGGGCTCTGCCATTCTTGTTCGTCCTTTTGCCGGGCAGTGGGTGGGGAAATATTCGAATAAAACGATTCTGGTGCTCTCTTCTCTGGCCTTTTTGGTGGTCACTGCGCTGTATCCGGTTTGCCATTCAATTGAATCACTCCTGCTGATTCGGGTGCTTCATGGTGTAACGTTTGGCGTTATAACCACGGTAAAAGGAACGATTTCCGCGCGGTTGATACCGGCCTCCCGACGTGGGGAGGGCATCAGTTTTTTCTCTTTAGCCATGGGACTGGCAATGGTTGTGGGGCCATGGGTAGGGCTGAACATGGCGCGCTGGGAAGCCTACACTGCTGCATTCTGGTTGTGCACGGTTGTGGCGGCGTTGGGGATTGTGCTGTCACTGATTGTCGCCGTACCGCCAGTGATTTGTCACGCTGATGGTTCCAAACCGAATCTGGGCTTTGCCGCCATGTTTGACCGCGCCGCGCTGCCTTTCGCGATGGTGACATTCTTTATGACCTTTTCCTATGCGGGTGTTTCAGCCTTCCTGGCACTGTATGCCCGCGAATTGGATTTGATGGCAGCCGCCAGTAATTTCCTGCTGTGCTACGCTATTTGCCTGATGGTCTGCCGAACCTTTACCGGCAATATCTGTGATAGAAAAGGGCCGAAATACGTGGTTTATCCGTGCTTACTGGCCTTCACCGTTGGGCTGGTAGCGCTGGGCTATACCAACGGCAGCATCATGATGATTATTGCCGGAGGATTAATTGGTATTGGTTACGGTTCGGTTACGCCGGTATTTCAGACACAAATTATTAGTTCAGTGGAACCGCACAAAATCGGTGTTGCCAATTCGCTGTTTTTCAATGCAATGGACGCGGGAATGGCGATTGGTGCGTTCATTATGGGGATGATGGTTGAAGGCGTGGGGTATCGGGCGATTTACCTGGTCGGGGCTTTGTTGGTGGTGCTGGCCGGGGCGTTGTATATCATGCAGATGAAAAAACGCCCAGACGTGGTATTGGTCTCCACGCATGAAGTCCACTAAGCACTACATTTCAATCTCAATATCCCCGTTTGCCCGGCAACAGCAGGGCAATATCTCACCCGGCTGAATAAAGGCCAGAGGTTCTGCAATCCAGTCAACCTGTCCCGCCACCAGGCGGGTACGGCAGGAACCGCAGTAACCTTCACGGCACTGATACTCGACTTCGATGTTGTGCGATTCGAGCGCGGCGAGCAGGGAAGGATGTTCATCCTGGCACAGCAGTTGTGTGCCAGAGATGCGCAAAGTAACGCGCCCCATCAGAGCTGGAAATTACTCAGGTCGTCGGTATCAACTTCGGCGTCGATTTGGCCGACCAGGTAAGAGCTGACTTCCACTTCCTGCGGTGCAACCTGGACGTTATCGGATACCAGCCAGGTATTGATCCACGGGATCGGGTTAGAGCGTGTCTGGAATGGCAAGTCAAGGCCAACAGCCTGCATACGGATATTGGTGATGTACTCAACGTACTGGCACAGGATATCTTTGTTCAGACCGATCATCGAACCGTCACGGAACAGATAATCCGCCCACTCTTTTTCCTGCAGCGCGGCCTGTACAAACAGGTCATAGCACTCTTGTTTACACTCTTCGGCGATTTCCGCCATTTCCGGATCGTCCACGCCGCTGCGCAACAGGTTCAGCATATGCTGGGTGCCGGTCAGATGCAGGGCTTCATCACGGGCAATCAGACGAATGATTTTTGCATTACCTTCCATCAGTTCGCGTTCTGCAAAAGCGAAAGAGCAGGCAAAGCTGACGTAGAAGCGAATCGCTTCCAGCGCGTTAACGCTCATCAGGCACAGATACAGTTTTTTCTTCAGTTCACGCAGGTTGACGACAACCGTTTTACCATTGACTGTATGGGTGCCTTCGCCCAGCAGATGCCAGTAGCTGGTCATCTCGATCAACTCATCGTAGTAGCTGGAAATGCCTTCCGCGCGTTTCTGGATCTGTTCGTTGGTGACGATATCGTCGAACACCACCGCAGGATCGTTCACGATGTTACGAATGATGTGGGTGTAGGAGCGGGAATGGATCGTTTCAGAAAACGCCCACGTTTCCACCCAGGTTTCCAGCTCAGGGATAGAAATCAGCGGCAGCAGCGCCACGTTCGGGCTACGTCCCTGAATAGAGTCCAGCAGCGTCTGATACTTCAGGTTGCTGATGAAGATATGTTTTTCATGTTCCGGCAGTGCCTGGAAGTCAATGCGGTCACGTGAAACGTCGACTTCTTCCGGACGCCAGAAGAAAGAGAGCTGCTTTTCGATCAGTTTCTCGAAGATGTCATATTTTTGCTGATCGTAGCGGGCGACGTTCACCGGCTGGCCGAAAAACATCGGTTCCAGAAGCTGGTCATTTTTCGTCTGTGAAAAAGTGGTGTATGCCATTGATGTGAATCCTTTGTGGGATGAGCGCCGGAGGCGGTGCAAGCACCTTGTCCGGCCTACAAACCGTGCAATCGTGGCCGGGTAAGCGTAGCGCCACCCGGCATCATTCATCAGATCTTACATGCGCCGCTTTCGCAGCCATCATCCTGAATGGATGGCACCAGATCGTCCTGAGAATCTTCCGCACCGTCGCGGGTGTTCTGATAATACAGCGTTTTGACACCAAATTTGTAGGCGGTGAGCAGGTCTTTCAGTAACTGCTGCATCGGCACTTTTCCTGATGGGAAGCGTGACGGATCGTAGTTGGTGTTGGCAGAAATCGACTGATCGATAAATTTCTGCATGATCCCTACCAGTTGCAGATACCCGTCATTGTTCGGCATCTCCCACAGCAGTTCGTACGCGTCGTGCAGGTGTTCGTAGTCCGGCACGACCTGACGCAGAATTCCATCTTTCGATGCTTTGATGCTCACGTAACCGCGTGGTGGTTCAATACCGTTGGTGGCGTTGGAGATCTGCGAAGAGGTCTCCGACGGCATCAGCGCGGACAGCGTGGAGTTACGCAGACCGTGGGTCTTAATGGACTCACGCAGTTGCTCCCAGTCCAGGTGCAACGGCTCGTTGGCAATGGCATCCAGATCTTTCTTATAGGTATCGATCGGCAAAATACCCTGCGCATAGGTGGTTTCGTTGAACCATGGGCATGCGCCTTGCTCTTTTGCCAGTTCGTTAGAGGCTTTCAGCAGGTAATACTGAATAGCTTCAAAGGTTTTGTGAGTCAGATTGTTCGCGCTGCCGTCAGAATAACGCTTACCGTTTTTCGCCAGCCAGTAGGCGTAGTTGATTACGCCAATACCCAGCGTACGACGGCCCATGGCGCCACGTTTAGCGGCCGGAATTGGATAATCCTGGTAATCGAGCAGCGCATCGAGAGCACGCACAGCCAGTACGGCCAGCTCTTCCAGCTCGCTCAGATCTTTGATTGCCCCCAGGTTGAATGCGGACAACGTACACAGCGCGATTTCACCGTTCTCGTCGTTAACGTCGGTCAACGGTTTGGTCGGCAGGGCGATTTCCAGACACAGGTTGGACTGGCGTACCGGTGCGACAGCCGGATCAAACGGGCTGTGGGTGTTGCAGTGGTCAACGTTCTGAATGTAGATGCGACCAGTAGAAGCACGTTCCTGCATCATCAGCGAGAACAGCTCAACCGCTTTCACGCGCTGTTTGCGGATGCTGTCGTCGTTTTCATATTTTGTGTACAGGCGTTCAAACTCGTCCTGATCGGCGAAGAATGCGTCGTACAGACCCGGAACATCGGACGGGCTGAACAGGGTGATGTCACCGCCTTTCAGCAGGCGGGTATACATCAGCTTGTTGATTTGTACGCCGTAGTCCATGTGACGCACGCGGTTGCCTTCGACGCCGCGGTTGTTTTTCAGCACCAGCAGGCTTTCAACTTCCAGATGCCACATTGGGTAGAACAACGTGGCTGCACCGCCGCGTACGCCACCTTGAGAGCAGGATTTCACCGCCGTCTGGAAGTGCTTGTAGAACGGAATACAGCCGGTGTGGAACGCTTCACCGCCGCGAATCGGGCTACCCAGCGCACGAATGCGCCCCGCGTTGATACCAATGCCAGCACGCTGAGAAACGTATTTTACAATTGCGCTGGACGTGGCGTTAATCGAATCCAGGCTGTCGCCGCACTCGATCAGTACGCAGGAGCTGAACTGACGCGTTGGGGTACGCACGCCGGACATAATCGGCGTCGGCAGCGAGATTTTGAACGTAGAAACGGCGTCGTAGAAACGTTTTACATATTGCAGACGTGTTTCACGCGGATAGTTAGAAAACAGGCAGGCTGCTACCAGAATGTAGAGGAACTGTGCGCTTTCATAGATCTCACCGGTAACACGGTTTTGCACCAGATATTTGCCTTCTAACTGCTTCACCGCAGCGTAGGAGAAGGTCATATCACGATCGTGTACGATGAACGAGTCCATCTGCTTGAACTCTTCTTCCGTGTAGTCTTCCAGCAGATGATTGTCGTATTTGCCCATTTCAACCATTTTCACGACATGGTCAAACAGTTTTGGCGGTTCAAACTCGCCGTAGGCTTTTTTGCGCAGATGAAAAATCGCCAGACGGGCGGCCAGATACTGATAATCCGGCGCGTCGCGGGAGATCAGGTCTGCAGCTGCTTTGATGATTGTTTCATGGATATCGGAGGTCTTGATACCGTCATAAAACTGAATGTGGGAGCGCAGCTCGACCTGAGAGATCGATACGTTATTCAGTCCTTCTGCCGCCCAATCCAGAACTCGGTGGATTTTGTCGAGATTGATGCGCTCTGTACTACCATCACGCTTTGTCACCAGCAGACTCTGATTCATGTGGTTTTTACCTGTCCGTGAAAGAAAAAATATCCCCCATATTATCCACAGTGCCACGTTGTGACTAAGTCTGTGGATAAATACTATATGTAGGGGTTGTTTGATAAAATAGACGCTATATGGTGAGTATTCTAGTAGGGATTCTTTTCAGCACAAGAGTTGATTTTGAGGTTAAATTGAGGTTGCAAAAGGGTAAGAATCGCTAAGTGCGCGTCTTATAAGGCCTGGCGGGGATGTCAATAATTGAGAAAAAAAATAGAAAATTTGATCGAATGCTGATTTCTTCATCTAAGGCAAAGAAAGTTCTTATGATCTGGCACAAAAATTGCCCTGAGACGCCTACTCAGGATCAGTAGGCGATGCATAATCACATAGGCCTGATAAGCGAAGCGCCATCAGGCGTTAAAGCCCGGAGTCGTGCCGGATGGCGGCGCTGGCGCGCTTTATCCGGCCTACAATCCAGCGTCATCAGGCCATGAGAGCCGGTTTATTCGCTTTTGGCGGTGGTATGCACCATATAGTTCACATCCACGCCGGGGCCCAGTTTAAAGGTGTTGGTAATGGGGTTGTAGTGCAGGCCGGTCATATGACGCTCTTTCAGTACGGTCTGGTCAACCCACTCTAACAGTTCAGCGGGCTTAATAAATTTTTTCACATCGTGCGTACCTTTAGGCACCATGCGCAGAATATATTCCGCGCCGACCACCGCCATCAGCCAGGATTTGCCGTTGCGGTTAAGCGTGGAGAAAAACACTTCGCCGCCCGGTTTAACCAGTCTGGCACAGGCCCTGACAACCGACTGCGGGTCTGGTACGTGTTCCAGCATTTCCATACAGGTGACGACGTCATACTGGTGCGCATATTTCTCGGCGTGTTCTTCGACTGTCTCCTGCACATACTCAACATGAATGCCACTTCCCAGCGCATGCAGTTTTGCCACCTGTAAGGGTTCAAACCCCATATCCAGGCCGGTGACTGTTGCGCCTTCACGCGCCATGCTTTCTGCCAGAATCCCGCCGCCGCAGCCGACGTCGAGTACCTTTTTACCAAACAGACCACCTGACCGTTCGGCGATATAGCCCAGACGCAGCGGATTTATGCGGTGCAGAGGCTTAAATTCACCCTCAAGATCCCACCAGCGCGACGCGACTGCTTCAAATTTGGCAATTTCTTCATGGTCAACGTTGTGAGTTACCGGGGGTTTTTCGGCATTCATTGGGGCTTCTACTCCTAAATTTGCGATGCAAACGAGTATATCAGCCTGACGGGATGAATAAAGCCTCTGTCTGGGGGAATCCATTTACCTGAATCTTCACGTATGTGTTATAATTTGCGACCTTTGAATCCGGGATACAGTAGAGGGATAGCGGTTAGATGAGCGACCTTGCGAGAGAAATTACACCGGTCAACATTGAGGAAGAGCTGAAGAGCTCCTATCTGGATTATGCGATGTCGGTCATTGTTGGCCGTGCGCTGCCGGACGTCCGAGATGGCCTGAAGCCGGTACACCGTCGCGTACTTTACGCCATGAACGTATTGGGCAACGACTGGAATAAAGCCTATAAAAAATCTGCCCGTGTCGTTGGTGACGTAATCGGTAAATACCACCCTCATGGTGATATCGCCGTTTACGACACCATTGTTCGTATGGCGCAGCCATTCTCCTTGCGTTACATGCTGGTGGATGGTCAGGGTAACTTTGGTTCTGTCGATGGCGACTCCGCAGCTGCGATGCGTTATACGGAAATCCGTATGTCGAAAATCGCCCACGAGCTGATGGCTGACCTGGAAAAAGAAACGGTTGATTTCGTCGATAACTACGACGGCACCGAACGCATTCCAGACGTTATGCCAACCAAAATTCCTAACCTGCTGGTGAACGGTTCGTCCGGTATCGCGGTAGGTATGGCAACCAATATTCCGCCGCACAACCTGACGGAAGTGGTCAACGGCTGTCTGGCATATATTGACGATGAAGACATCAGCATTGAAGGGCTGATGGAACATATTCCGGGTCCGGACTTCCCGACCGCAGCGATCATCAATGGTCGTCGTGGTATCGAAGAAGCTTACCGTACCGGTCGCGGCAAGGTATACATTCGCGCACGTGCAGAAGTCGAAGCTGACGCGAAAACTGGCCGCGAAACCATCATCGTGCATGAAATTCCGTATCAGGTGAACAAAGCACGCCTGATCGAGAAAATCGCCGAGCTGGTAAAAGATAAACGCGTTGAAGGCATCAGCGCGCTGCGTGACGAGTCTGACAAAGACGGTATGCGCATCGTGATTGAAGTGAAACGCGATGCGGTCGGGGAAGTGGTGCTGAACAACCTCTACTCCCAGACCCAACTGCAGGTTTCTTTCGGTATCAACATGGTTGCGCTGCACCATGGTCAGCCGAAGATCATGAACCTGAAAGAGATTATCGCTGCATTTGTTCGTCACCGTCGTGAAGTGGTTACTCGCCGTACTATTTTTGAACTGCGTAAAGCCCGCGACCGTGCGCACATCCTCGAAGCGCTGGCGATTGCTCTTGCGAACATCGATCCGATCATTGAACTGATCCGTCGTGCGCCGACTCCGGCAGAAGCGAAAGCCGCGCTGGTTGCGCGTTCGTGGGAGCTTGGCAATGTTTCTGCCATGCTGGAACGTGCCGGTGATGATGCTGCGCGTCCTGAGTGGCTGGAACCGGAATTTGGCGTGCGTGACGGTCAGTACTACCTGACTGAACAGCAGGCCCAGGCCATTCTGGATCTGCGTTTGCAGAAACTGACCGGCCTTGAGCACGAAAAACTGCTCGACGAATACAAAGAGCTGCTGGAGCAGATCGCTGAACTGCTGCACATTCTGGGCAGCGCCGATCGTCTGATGGAAGTCATCCGTGAAGAGATGGAGCTGATTCGTGAACAGTTCGGCGACGCGCGTCGGACCGAAATCACCGCGAACAGCGCTGACATCAACATCGAAGATCTGATTAGCCAGGAAGATGTTGTCGTGACCTTGTCTCATCAGGGTTACGTGAAATATCAGCCGTTAACCGATTACGAAGCGCAGCGTCGTGGCGGTAAAGGCAAATCTGCAGCACGTATTAAAGAAGAAGACTTTATCGACCGCCTGCTGGTGGCCAACACCCATGACACGATCCTCTGCTTCTCCAGCCGCGGTCGTTTGTACTGGATGAAGGTTTATCAGTTGCCGGAAGCCAGCCGTGGCGCGCGTGGACGTCCAATCGTCAACCTGCTGCCGCTGGAAGCTAACGAGCGTATTACCGCGATTCTGCCGGTACGTGAGTACGAAGAGGGCGTAAACGTCTTCATGGCAACTGCCAGCGGCACTGTGAAGAAAACGGCGCTGACCGAGTTCAGCCGTCCGCGTTCAGCCGGTATCATTGCGGTTAACCTGAACGAAGGCGACGAACTGATTGGCGTTGACCTGACGTCCGGCTCCGATGAAGTCATGCTGTTCTCTGCTGCCGGTAAAGTGGTGCGCTTTAAAGAAGATGCCGTTCGTGCGATGGGGCGTACCGCGACCGGTGTACGTGGTATCAAGCTGGCTGGGGAAGATAAAGTTGTTTCTCTGATTGTTCCGCGCGGTGAAGGTGCCATCCTGACCGTGACGCAGAACGGCTACGGTAAGCGTACCGCAGCGGAAGAGTATCCGACGAAGTCTCGTGCGACGCAGGGCGTTATCTCCATCAAAGTCACCGAACGCAACGGCTCTGTTGTTGGCGCGGTACAGGTTGAAGATACTGACCAGATCATGATGATCACCGATGCCGGTACGCTGGTGCGTACACGCGTGTCGGAAATCAGCGTGGTAGGGCGTAACACCCAGGGCGTGATCCTCATCCGTACTGCGGAAGATGAAAACGTTGTGGGCCTGCAACGTGTTGCTGAACCGGTTGATGATGAAGAACTCGACTCCATCGACGGCAGCGCTGCGGAAGGGGACGAGGATATCGCTCCTGAAGCTGAAAGCGACGATGATGCGGCAGACGACGCAGAAGAGTAATTAAGTTGTGATGAGAAGGGCCGGAGAAATCCGGCCCTTCTTTTTAGTTCATGCGCTCCACGATCATCGCAATACCCTGGCCGCCGCCGATACACAGCGTTGCCAGACCGAGCGTTTTATCCCGTGCCTGTAACGCGTGCAGCAATGTGACCAGAATACGCGCGCCGCTGGCGCCGATAGGGTGACCCAGCGCAATCGCACCACCGTTAACGTTGACCTTTTGTGCATCAAACCCCAGTGTTTTACCCACCGCAAGAAACTGCGCGGCAAAGGCTTCGTTAGCTTCGATAAGATCGATATCCGACAGTTGCAGCCCGCTCCGTTGTAGCGCTTTTTGCGTGGCAGGAACGGGTCCCATGCCCATCATCGCCGGGGCGACGCCGCCGCTGGCCCAGGCTTTGATCCGCGCCAGCGGTTTTAGCCCAGCCGCCAGTGCTGCCGACTCTTCCATTACCACCAGAGCGGCAGCACCGTCGTTAATCCCCGAGGCGTTGCCAGCGGTAACAGTACCTGCTTTGTCGAAGGCCGGACGCAATGCGGCAAGACCTTCCGCCGTGGAGTCTGCCTTGGGAAACTCATCGCGTTCAAAAATGAGGGTTTTCTTACGTGATTGCACGCTGACAGGGACGATTTCGGCCTGGAAAGCGCCGGACTCTATTGCGGCAATGGCTTTCTGCTGTGATAACAGTGCCAGTTCATCCTGCATTTCGCGGCTGATACCGTACTCTTTAGCGATGTTCTCGGCGGTAATCCCCATATGATAGCCATGTTCGGCGCAGATCAGCCCATCGCGCAGAATGACGTCTGCCAATTGCCCGTCACCGAGGCGATACCCCCAACGGGCTTTCGCGTCTAACAGGTAGGGGGCCAGGCTCATGTTTTCCATCCCCCCCGCGACGATCGCCTGGGCTTGTCCTGCTTTGATTGCCTGGGCGGCAAGCGCCACGCTTTTCAGGCCGGATCCGCACACTTTGTTGACGGTGAAGCCGCAAACGGTGTCGGAAAGACCGCTTCTTAGCAATGCCTGACGCGCCGGATTCTGTCCCAGGCCGGCCTGCAGCACGTTACCCATAATCACTTCTTCAACCTGCTGCGGATCAAGATGAGCGCGCTCGATTGCCGCTTTTATCACGGTTGATCCTAACTCGATAGCACTGGTGGTCGCCAGTGCGCCATTAAAGCTACCGATTGCGGTACGTGCCGCGCTGACAATGACACAGTTTTTCATTTTTCTGTTCCTTTATGTAAGTAATGGCTGTCAGAACAAGGTCAATCCAATGACAAAAATGACGCCTGAGAAGAGCAGGGCGGTGATGCAGTACCCCATGATGTCGCGCACCCCCAATCCGGCGATAGCCAATGCAGGTAGCGCCCAGAACGGCTGCGCCATGTTCATCCACTGCTCGCCATAGGCGATAGCCATCACTGACTTACCAAGATCGGCACCAAGCGCCTGAGCGGCGGGCATGACGAACGGTCCCTGAATAACCCAATGGCCGCCGCCGGATGGCACAGCAAAGTTAATCAGTGCTGAACTGAAGAAGGTCATCAGCGGGAAGGTGTCTTTGTTGGCGACGTTGATGAAGAACTCGGTAATCAATCCGCCGAGACCAGAGTGCTCCATCATCAGCTGAATACCGGCGTAGAAGGGGAACTGCACCAGGATGCCGGCGGTGCTACGTGCGGCAGCGCTAACGGCACGCATATAGGCCATCGGCGTTTTATGCAGCAGCAGACCGGCAATCATAAACATCAGATTGACGGTGTTGATGGTGATGTTGAAGCCTTTCTCGGTGAAATAGAGGGCCAGATAAGCAATCCCTAATGCCCCGATGATCAGGGCCAGAATGCGGCTCTCTTCCAGTTTTTCCGATGGTGGAGCGTCGGGTGGCAGTTTTTTCTGGAAATCAGCTTCTTCCAGTAACAGCTTCGGATCGATGCTTACCACATCGGAAGGTTTTGGCGTCATCATGCGTGTGATGAACGGCATTACGACGATCAGTGCCACGGTGATGAAGATGTTGAAACCGGTAAATAGCGTGTCTGCGACCGGAATTAACCCTGCGACGTGCTCAACCGGGTTGCCTGGCGTTGCCGCCAGCAATGGCATTGAACCGGAGAAGCCACCCCCCCAGGTGAGAAAACCGATGTAGGCACAAGCAATCAGCAGGGGATAGTCGGAGCCGGGTACCCGGCGTGCGACTTCACGGGCAAACATCGCCCCCACTACCAGACCAAAACCCCAGTTGATGACGCAGGCGACTGAACCGAAAAACGTCACCAGCATGACACCCTGAGCGGGGGTTTTGGCGGCAGACGCCGCCGTTCGCAGCAGACTTTTCACCGGTCCTGAACTGGCTAACGCATGGCCTGTGACGATGATCAGCGCCATCTGCATACCAAACGCCAGCAGGTTCCAGAAACCATCACCCCAGAATCTCACCATGTTGACTGGCGTTTGTGGCGTCAGCCACAGCGCGATGCCGAAGGTCAACAGCGTTAGCAGCATGGCGAAAATTAGCGGATCAGGCAGCCAGCGGCTGACCACGCGCGTCATAAAACGAGCAATGCGGCCGATCATGCATCACCTCGCAGGATAATCAGCTCGGCGGCGACATCAAACTGCGCTTCGGTTTTTTCACGCAGCGTGGCGATATCGCATCCTTCCGCGATTTCCGTAAGCCACATTTTGCCGTCAATGAAGCGGAAAACGGCGAGTTCGGTGACCAGCATATGCACCGCATGTTGTGCCGTCAGCGGCATGGTGCAATGTCGGAGGATCTTCGCTGAGCCGTCTTTTGCGCAATGCTCCATGGCGATAATCACTTTGCGCGCACCGGTCACCAGATCCATCGCTCCTCCCATGCCGGGAACCATTTTGCCGGGAACGACCCAGTTGGCGAGGTTGGCCTGCTCATCGACCTGTAACCCACCGAGCACGCAGGCATCGACATGGCCCCCACGAATTAACGCAAACGACATGGCGCTATCAAACATCGCCGCGCCTGGCAAAATACCGCACGGTTGCCCACCGGCGTTTACCAGGTCGGGATGCGCAGTTGTGACCGGACCCAGACCGAGAAAACCATTTTCTGACTGCAATGTGATATGAATGTCAGCGGGCAGGTAGTTGGCAACCATCGTCGGCAGACCAATCCCCAGGTTGACGACATCCCCATCGTGAAGCTCAAGCGCCACACGGCGCGCAATACGTTGTTTAGCATCCATGATTAGCTCTCCTGTGGAATGACGATATGGTCGATAACGGCACCAGGGGTGACGATCTGGTCTGGCTGGAGTTCACCGATCTCGACCATTTCATCCGGTTCAACCAGTGTGATGTCGGCGGCAAGGGCAATCAGTGGGTTAAAATTACGGGCGCTAAGTTGATAGGTCAGGTTGCCAAGCGTGTCTGCGCGGTGTGCGCGGATCAGCGCTAAATCGGCACGTAATGGACGTTCGAGCAACCAGACTCTGCCATCGAGCGTCATGGTCTGCTTGCCATCTTCTACTACGGTGCCGACACCGGTTGGCGTCAGAAAACCGCCAAGGCCTGCGCCACCGCAGCGAATTTGCTCAATCAGAGTGCCTTGCGGCACCAGTTGTACGTCCATTTCGCCGGCAATCATGCGGCGACCGGTTTCAGGGTTGGTGCCAATGTGCGAGGCAATCACTTTGCTCACGCGACCGTTGACGATTAAGGGGCCGATACCGGTATCGACAAATGCGGTATCGTTGGCAATTAACGTCAAATCTCTGACGCCAGATTCAAGTAAGGCTTCGACAAGGCGAGGTGGCGTGCCAACCCCCATAAAACCGCCGACCATGATGGTCATGCCGTCACGAAAGAAGCTCGCTGCGTCTTGTAAAGTAATCAGTTTTGTTTTCATTATGTTTCCCTTTTGCATACTCCATTTTGGGTACGCTCAGGGAATTGCAAGCCGGGTGCCAGAATGATAAATGGTAAAATTATTTTTTAATTATTTGAATTTTATGGTTTATTTTTTATTGTCTGGCGAGAGGAAGGTGGAGTTGCTATGCAGAGTTTTGCGCAGTGTGCAAAATTCTGCATAGCAAATTTAGGTATCAGGAGCCTGACGGGTCAATGCCATACTCTTGCAATTTGTACATCAGAGCGCGCCGACTGATCCCCAGCATTAGCGCGGTGCGGGTGCGGTTGCCATCCTGATTGTCCAGCACCTCAAGGATGATGCGTTTTTCCTCACGCTTAATTTCTTCCTTCAGATTGCGTTCTCCGGTCTGAACTGCTTTTACTTCTGTTACGGTACTGACAGGTGATCGGAACTGCGCAGGCAGGTCTTCGGCAAAAATCACCGCGCCGGTATTCATGACCACTGCACGTTCGATGACGTTAGACAGTTCACGAATGTTTCCAGGCCATGGCCAGGCTGTAAGCATGGACATCGCCGTTGGATCGATCTCAATGATATCCCGCTGATTTTCTGAGCTAAATTTTTGTAAAAAGTGATTCGCTAACAGAGCGATGTCTTCGCGGCGTTCGCGTAACGGGGGAAGGGTCAGATGAATCACGTTGAGCCGGTAAAACAGGTCTTCACGGAACGTTCCTTCCTTCACCATTGTTTGCAGGCAGCGATTGGTGGCAGCAACAATACGGATATCGACGCGAATAGTTTGGTGTCCGCCGATGCGCTCGAACTCTCTTTCTTGCAAAATACGCAGCAGTTTGGCCTGCAGAACCAGCGGCATTTCACCAATCTCGTCGAGCAGAAGCGTTCCCTGATGCGCACGTTCGAACAGTCCCTGGCGTAGAGTTTGCGCACCGGTAAATGCCCCCTTTTCGTGACCAAACAGTTCGCTTTCCAGTAATGATTCCGGTAAGGCCGCACAGTTGATTTTGATAAAGGGACCGTTGGCGCGTCTGCTGTTGTAGTGGATGGCGCGGGCAATCAGCTCTTTTCCTGTGCCACTTTCACCGCTAATCAGTACGTTCGCCTGTGAGAGGGCGATTTTTGCCGTGTCTTTACAAATATCCATCATCACCGGGCTGTTAGTCAGGATATGCCCCCATTGCCAGCTGGTGCTTAGCGCCTGATGTAGATTGCGGATCTCCTGCTTCATTGCCTGAAGCTGTAGTGCGCGCTGAATGACCAGATTGAGCTCATCCAAATCAAAGGGTTTAATCACATAGTCAAACGCGCCGCTACGGAGAGCCTCCACTGCGGTCTCCACTTCGGCGTAGGCCGTCATCAGAATAACGGGGATCCGCGGCTGCTGGGCGCGCATGACTTTCAATGCATCAATACCGTCCATCTCTGGCATGCGGATGTCCATCAGTACCACGTCAGGATGCGTATCAGCAAACAGAGTCAGCGCGGCTTTTCCATCGCTGGCGCAGTGCGTCTCATGCCCTTGCAGGGAAAACGCAGTGGCAAGCATACGGCGAACATTTTCTTCGTCATCAACGATGAGAATACGGTAGGTCGTTTTCATTCTGACGGATTTCCCTGCGGGTTAAGAGGTAAAATCAGGGTGAAGGTTGCGCCGCAGCCCGGCATACTTGTCACGTGGATATCCCCCTGATGCGCGTTGATAATGCGCTGGCTTAGCGCCAGTCCAAGACCCGTACCTGATGCTTTGGTCGTAAAGAAGGGGTCGAATATTTTCTTCTGAATGGCAATATCGATACCGTTGCCATTATCTTCAATCATCACCGCCTGCTGTGAGGCCGAGTAT
Source organism: Citrobacter sp. Cy070 (assembly GCF_030332245.1). NCBI lineage: Bacteria > Pseudomonadati > Pseudomonadota > Gammaproteobacteria > Enterobacterales > Enterobacteriaceae > Citrobacter > Citrobacter sp. Cy070. The sequence continues at coordinate 142,922 of NZ_JAOWIG010000051.1, read as the reverse complement.
TGCCAGGTGCGGATTCGAATTTCGCCCCGTGCGGCTATCGCCTGCACCGCATTGATTAAAATATTGAGGATCACCTGCTTGAGGAGTTCGCGATCGGCGACGATGGCTGGCAGGCTGGTATCTAATTCCGTGGTAAACGTGATTCGAGCCTGTAGGCCCGCGGTTTGCACGAGGATCAGCGTTTCTTCAATCAACGCATTGAGCTGTACCTGCTGCCACTGGCTTTGTCGCGGGCGTGAGAAATCCAACAGTTGTTGGATGACTTTATTGATTGAGTCAATTTCGTTCAGCACAACGGATAAATATTCCTGATGTTCTGGTAAAGATGTTTGTTGGCGGATGATCTGTACATAGCCACGGATTGCCGTCAGCGGGTTACGTACCTCATGCGCCACTCCAGCCATCAACTCGCCGAGCGTCGCGAGCCTTTCCGTTTGTGCCAGCCGGCGCTGTGTCTCTTTGCGGGCCGTTAAATCAGAGAAGATCACCAGAGCCCCGATTAGTTCGCCATGCGCGTTATGGATCCTGCTGGTGGTGACGCTTATTTCAATAGTGCGGTCGCGGCCAGGAAAACTCACCTCCTGGGCGACATGTTCGGTGCCGTGCTCCAGCGTATCCAGTACCGGGCTGGAGAACTGAGTATCGGCAAAGAGGGTTGCATAGGGTTGTCCGACCAGTTCATGCAACTGATAGCCAGTGATTTGCTCTGCCGCCGGATTCATGGTGGTGACATCACCCTGTCTGTCGATGGCAATGACGCCGTCTGCTGCGTTCTCAATTATCAGGTCGTTAAGGGTTTTGGTTTCCCGAAGCGTTTGTGCCAGCGCATTGACGCTGCGGCTGATTTGCCCCAGTTCGCCGGGCAGTTCAGGCAGGCGGGCTGGTGTTTTTTGCGCCAGCGTGGAGAGGCCGTCGGTGATAATATCGATATTCGCACTGAGACGGCGAGAGAAAAGCACAATCAACAGCAGGCTACTGATGAGTCCGGCAGCCAGTACGGCAATGATCCTGACGTCCATTTTCCAGGCTTGCTGGCGGATATCTTCCGTTAGTTCATTCGCCCAGATATAGCCAATGACTTCACCTTGCCGTTCGATGGGGATCATGGAGTTGAGGATGTCGCCACGAACCTGTCGTCCGGAAAAAACCACAGGTGCGTTGCTGCGCATCACTTCGCGACCGGGGTGATCCTCGGTGATGGTGATACCGACATTACTTTGGTACAACGCAGAGGGGGCGTAGGTGATGATTGCATCCAGTGCTTTGTTGTAATACCCCGCACCGATGCCAGGAAATGCCTGGGTGATCCGTTCGGTGATGGGCCCCAACTCAAGATTCAGCGCCCGAATGCGCGCTTCACGCGGTAAATCCGCGTAGTGGCTAAAGCGATCGCCCAGCGCGCCGTTAAGCAGAGTGAGCACCGATGACAGTTTTTTCTCTTTTTCAGATAAGACTGCTGACCGGCCTTCGGTTTCTACGATATAACCAATAGAAATCGTCGGCACAATGACCATCAGAATGGCCATCATGATCATTTGGTTGCGTAAACGTCGCGGGTATAAACGACGCGTCAGCCATCTCAGCTTGCGCATTCTCACATCCGTGCAGTGTTTTTTAGGCAAACGACGATTATCAGGGGTTAAGACAACGGTGTCAGAGCGGTGTATCATATTCCCGTAAAGAGAGGGCATTGCGACGTCGGACATTTACCGCTACCTTAACCACACTCTATTGATATCCTGAGGCGGAGCTTCGCCCCTTTGAAATACCTTGCTTCCGTTCATTCAACTCTAAAAGTCTCACGCTACCTGTTCAGAGCGCTGGCCTTACTGGTCTGGTGTCTGATTGCTTTTGCGTCGGTGTTCTACATTGTGAATGCGTTGCACCAGCGAGAGTCTGAGATCCGCCAGGAGTTTAATCTCAGCTCCGACCAGGCTCAACGCTACATTCAGCGTACTTCTGACGTGATAAAAGAGCTGAAATATATTGCTGAAAACCGATTAACGGCAGAAAACGGCGTGATGTCATTGCGGGCACGGGATGATAAAACCGTGGTGCCGAATTTTGAACCGCTGTTTGCCGATTCCGACTGTGCGGTGATGGGTAATGCCTGGCGTGGCTCGCTGGAGTCATTGGCGTGGTTTATGCGCTACTGGCGCGACAATTTCTCAGCGGCTTATGATTTGAACCGTGTGTTCCTGATCGGCAGCGATAACCTCTGCATGGCCAATTTCGGTCTGCGGGATATGCCTGTCGAACGTGACGAGGCGCTGAAAGCACTGCATGAGCGCATCATTAAGTATCGCAATGCGCCGCAGGAAGAAAACGGCAATAACCTGTTCTGGATAAGCCAGGGACCGCGTCCGGGCGTGGGGTATTTTTATGCGCTGACGCCGGTCTATCTTGCCAATCGTCTGCAGGCGTTGCTGGGTGTGGAACAGCCGATTCGTATGGAGAACTTCTTCACGCCGGGCAGTTTGCCGATGGGAGTGACAATCCTTGATGAAAATGGTCATGCGCTGATTTCACTCACCGGTCCTGAAGGCAATATTCAGTCTGAACCGCGCTGGATGCAGGAGCGCTCGTGGTTTGGCTACACGCCGGGTTTTCGCAATCTGGTGTTGAAGAAAAACCTGCCGCCATCATCGCTCAGTATTGTGTACTCCGTGCCGGTCGATCTGGTGCTGGAGCGGATACGCATGATGATCCTGAATGCGGTTCTGCTGAATGTGCTGGTAGGTGCGGCGTTGTTTATGCTGACGCGCATGTATGAGCGGCGTATTTTTATTCCAGCGGAAAGCGATGCCCAGCGCCTGGAAGAGCATGAACAGTTTAACCGTAAAATTGTGGCTTCTGCGCCGGTCGGTATTTGTATTCTGCGCACAATTGATGGCATTAACATTCTGAGCAACGAGCTGGCGCATACCTATCTCAACATGCTGACGCATGAAGACAGGCAACGGTTGACGCAAATTATCTGCGGCCAGCAGGTTAATTTCGTCGATGTGTTGACCAGCAATAATACCAATCTGCAAATCAGCTTTGTGCATTCACGTTATCGTAATGAGAACGTAGCCATATGCGTCCTGGTCGATGTGAGTGCGCGTGTGAAAATGGAAGAGTCGTTACAGGAGATGGCGCAGGCGGCGGAACAGGCCAGCCAGTCAAAATCAATGTTCCTTGCGACGGTGAGTCATGAACTACGCACGCCGCTGTATGGCATTATCGGCAACCTTGACCTGCTGCAAACGAAAGAACTGCCCAGCGGAGTGGATCGCCTGGTGACGGCGATGAATAACTCCTCCAGCCTGTTGTTGAAGATTATCAGCGATATTCTTGATTTCTCGAAAATTGAATCCGAACAGTTGAAGATTGAACCGCGCGAATTTTCACCGCGGGAAGTAATGAGCCATATTACGGCCAACTATCTGCCGCTGGTGGTACGCAAGCAACTGGGATTGTACTGTTTCATTGAGCCGGATGTGCCTGTGGCATTAAATGGCGATCCGATGCGCTTGCAGCAGGTCATTTCTAACCTGTTGAGTAATGCTATTAAATTCACCGATACCGGCTGTATTGTGCTGCATGTTCAGTGCAGCGGCGACTACCTCAGCATTCGTGTGCGTGATACTGGCGTGGGGATCCCGGCCAAAGAAGTCGTTCGTCTATTCGATCCCTTCTTCCAGGTGGGGACGGGCGTGCAGCGTAATTTCCAGGGGACCGGGTTAGGTCTGGCTATCTGTGAAAAACTGATCAGCATGATGGACGGGGATATTTCCGTTGATTCTGAACCGGGGATGGGGAGCCAGTTTACGCTGCGGATACCGCTGTATGGAGCCCAGTATCCACAGAATAAAAGTGTGGACGGTCTTGCCAGTACCCGCTGCTGGCTGGCGGTGCGAAACGCGTCACTCTATCACTTTATCGAATCCAGCCTCACGCGTACCGGGATGACGGTGCTGCGTTATGAGGGGCAGCAACCTGATGCAAATGATGTATTGATTGCTGATGATGTGCTGGATCAGGCGTGGCAGGGACGAGCCACGGTGATTTTCTGTCGTCGCCACATTGGTATTCCGCTGGAAAGAACGCCTGGCGAGTGGGTGCACAGCGTGGCATCACCGCACGAGTTGCCGGCGCTGCTGGCGCATATCTACAGCGTTGAACTGGGCAGTGAAGCGCTTTCCACCGCACTGCCAGCTCCGGACAAAGTGGGAGCCACAAACGATGACATGATGATTCTGGTGGTTGACGATCATCCGATTAACCGTCGTTTACTGGCCGATCAGTTGGGATCGTTGGGATATCAGTGTAAAACCGCCAACGACGGTGTGGACGCGCTCAATGTGTTGAGTAAAAACCATATTGATATCGTGCTGAGCGACGTCAACATGCCGAATATGGATGGTTATCGCTTGACGCAGCGTATTCGCCAACTGGGGTTAACGCTACCGGTGATTGGTGTGACGGCCAATGCTCTGGCGGAAGAGAAGCAGCGTTGTCTGGAGTCGGGAATGGACAGTTGCTTATCCAAGCCAGTGACGCTAGACGTGCTGAAGCAGACGCTAACGGTCTATGCGGATCGCGTAAGAAAAACGCGGGGATAAAAGAGGCAGGGTAGCGGTGTTTGCCTTATCCGGCCTACAGAACATACACAACACTGTATTGTTCGTAGGCCAGATAAACGCGGTGCCATCAGGCAGATGATATGAAACCGAATTACTCTTTGTCTGACGGGCTTAACGTCACGGATGACAGGTAATTCAGCAGGGCGATATCGTTTTCCACGCCGAGCTTCATCATTGCAGACTTTTTCTGGCTACTGATGGTTTTAATACTGCGATTGAGTTTTTTAGCGATTTCAGTCACCAGGAAGCCTTCGGCAAACAGGCGCAGAACTTCACTTTCTTTCGGTGACAGGCGTTTGTCGCCATAACCGCTGGCGCTGATTTTTTCCAGCAGGCGAGAGACGCTTTCCGGGGTGAATTTCTTACCTTTTTGCAGCGCCGCCAGCGCCTTCGGCAGGTCAGTTGGCGCACCTTGTTTCAGCACGATCCCTTCAATGTCGAGATCCAGTACCGCGCTCAGGATGGCCGGGTTGTTGTTCATGGTCAAAACGATGATCGACAGGCTCGGGAAATGGCGTTTGATATATTTAATTAACGTGATCCCATCACCATATTTATCTCCCGGCATTGAGAGATCGGTAATCAACACATGAGCATCTAATTTAGGCAAATTGTTGATCAGTGCAGTGGAGTCTTCAAATTCGCCGACAACGTTCACCCATTCGATTTGTTCAAGTGATTTACGAATACCGAACAGTACAATCGGATGGTCATCGGCAATAATTACGTTCATAGTGTTCATGTATTGGGCTACCTTGCTACAGCAAGCTCTTGACGTAAACGTCAATGTCGCTGATGTACTTTTCTATACCTGGAGCATCTTTCTCTTGAATAAGATGTTCCAGCGCTTCACATAACTGCTTGCCGGGTACCAGATTAAGCATGGCAAACACGCCTTTCAGGCGATGGGCCGTTTGGGCTAACGCAGCGAAATCGCTGGTTGCTGCCTCAGTATACAACCTCTTAACATCATCCGGTACTGTGTCTACAAAGAGTGCATAGTAACCACTGGCATGAAGTTCGGCGTTTTCATCACCGCCGAGGGGGAGTTCCTGGATCTCTTCTTGCGCCAGTTGTTCTTCTATTAGCTCCAGGACAGCTTCCTGCATAGCATTGCTCATATTAAAGTTGACGCGCAGCTGACCGGGGCCAATTTTTCGCACGCCAGACTCATCATCGCTTAAAAGCAAGCCCGAGGCAGTAAGATTAGACGGATTATCAGTGATAAAGAGATCATATTCTTGACTATTCAGTCGCTCATCGGGCGTGATGCAGGTTGCTCCCCAGTTTTCCAGCTGACGCAATACAATGCTGCGTACGTCATTCGAGGTGACGTCAACCATCACGCAGACGTCATCTAACAGCCGTTCTTCATTATCAGCATGTTGGTCATGCAGCGGCATCTTAACATGGACGATATAACGCGTTCCAAGTTCTTCCCGCGCTTTAATATTCAGATGTCCACCCAGTTTGCGCGCTAGCTGATCGCACAACCAGAACGTGAGTGGATTCGCTTTGCCATATCGATCGCTCTGCGTGTCATTGCTGAACGGAAAGTGCAGATTATCAATTTCATTCAGCGCGACGCCTTCCCCGGTATCCAGAATACGGAAGGTCAGACGCTCTGCCTCCGACTCATCCTGGTCGACGTCCAGCGTAATTTTGCCAATCTGCGTTGTGGTCACGGCATATTGGATGAGTAGCAGCAAAATACGACGTAGGGCATCGCGGTCGCCGCGGCGCTCATCATTGGCGCTCAGGTGATTTTTAATCAGCAGCTGTAACCCTTTACGCTTGATGGCGGGTAGTACTTCAGGTACTACGTCGTCAATTAACGCCTGCACGGAAAACAGCGTTGATTCACTTTTCCAGTCATCGCTTTCCAGAAGATTGGCCAACTGAATCTCATCGACCATACGTACCAGAACGTCTGCCTGGTTTGCCAGTTTGTGGCTGTCGGGCGTATTGAGTGCGGCAGCATTGATGGCCAGCGTTTTGGCGGGATCTTTCAGTGCGCGACCAATGTTTTGCATAAAGGCGGCGCGAGCCTGTTGGTTTTTCTCATACAGTCGCTGCGCTTGTTTCAGCTTTTTATTTACCAGCACTTCGCGGTCCTGGTCGCGAATGATAAAGATCTGCGTGCGGGCTGAGATCTGGCTGCGGAACAGCCTGATCTCATACAATTCATTATTGATTGTGGCCTGGATGACTCCCTGATGCTGCTCCGCCATGCTGGTGATATTTTGCAGATTTAAATGTGGCAGCAGGTGGTCGGCAATTTTATTGCTGATAACCGTGCGGTTGGATTCCTGGTCGTGTACCAATAACCCCAGCGGCAGCAGCGAAACAATTTCTTCATTGATTGCACGAAGCACCCGGAGTTCATTATTTGCGGCAAGGTTTGGCACCACTTCGTTTGAGCGGGCAGGGAGGTGGCGGAAAGTGGTATAGCCAAACAGCGCCAGCGCCAGCAGAGCGATATTCAGTAACAGCGGCAGCAGAATGCTTTGCAGCGTATCAAGCAGTAATGAACCAAAGGGAACCTGCCAGACCAGTCGCATATCCGTTGAATTTAGCGCTGAAGAGATCTCAATCTTGCTATTGTTAAAGTTGATGCTGACGCTGTCAGGCGACTCTTTTTCACTGAGATGTTCAGCCGTAGACGTGGCATCGGGCTCCAGATGAAAGCTGTCCAACTGCATGCCCGGGGGGATCAAATCATTAATCGGCAGGTCAAACGCGACCACGGTTGCCAGATGCCCTGGCTGATTAAAGGTTGTGCGTAACGTGAAGTAATGACCGTTTTGCCAGACCAGCCGGCGAAGGGACGAGAAGCTTTCACGCTCATCGAGCGCATTGGCCTGTTGTAACATCTCAGCGCGGCGCGAGTCGACAATGTTGCCAATTGTCGATTCTTTAAAGCCGGAGGTGAGATCTTTCAGCGGCAATGTTGAGATAAGAATCAGGCTATTGTCCTGACCATTCAGATAATACATGGACCATGGGACATTCTCCGCGCCCCACAGTGTATCCAGATAGGTTGAGATCCGCTGGGTCATTTCCAGCGTAGAACTGTCATGCGAGCCGAAAATCAGCGCTTCAGTCTTTCTACGGGGTTTTTCAAGATAGTAGACATCTTGCTTGAGTCGGGTTTCCTGTAACCCGTCGGCAGTCGATGAGTTGGTTGTCGCTGCAATATTGTCATAGATTTGCCAGGTCACGTATCGCCAGGTATCTACCCTTTTATGAATAGCGTGGGTGATATCGACAATCTGATAGCTCTTATCTTTAAGCCAGGTGTTGACCGCGCTCTGGACCATCACGCCCATCATCACCAACAGCACCACGATCAGTAATAAGAAGAAACGGGTAATACTTCCCGGAAGCAGGGAGAATCGGGTAGAAGCCGTTGTGTCAGACTGACTCATTCGTGTTTATGACCTGTTAAAACGACGCTAAAGATGAAGGGGCAGTATAAAGGGTAATGTATGAATTGCCATACTTACGCAACATCTGCGGAGCTGCGTTTTTTATTGCTGTGTATCGTTGCCAGGCAGGCAATGCAAACGTGTACAGCCGGTCACTATCAGTACAAATAAAGGTATGAAACCTACAGATTTAGCATTAAATAACAAGAAATTATTTGCCTGGTTTATATGCGATGGTGAACAGGTGAGATAGTTAATAGTCGTTATAGTTTTTCATCGGTAGCACAGAACCGCGATGTTTGTGTAAAGAAGGGTAAAAAAAAACCGAACGCAGAGCATTCGGTTGAAATAGGGGTAAACAGACATTCATGAATGAATGACGGTAATAAATAAAGTTAATGATGATAGCGAGTCTATTTTAGTTGCGAGTGAAGATTTTGTTTTATCATTCAGTGCTATGGTTGCGCTTTGTGTAATTTATTGATTTATATATATTTTGTAATGATTCTTGACTATTCGTGCTTATTCTCTCCATTTTCTTAATTAAAAAAAGTTCCCTTTTGTTAATGTTTTGAAACATCTACATAGATAAATGAAACATCTTTAAAGTATTAGTATCATATTCGTGTTGGATTATTCTGTGTTTTTGCGGAGAATGAAGTTGCCGACTGGTTAATGAGGGTTAGCCAGTGAGCAGTGGCATAAAAAAGCAATAAAGGCATATAACAGAGGGTTAATAACATGAAAGTTAAAGTACTGTCCCTCCTGGTACCGGCTCTGCTGGTAGCAGGCGCAGCAAATGCGGCTGAAATTTACAACAAAGACGGCAACAAATTAGATCTGTACGGTAAAGTCGACGGTTTGCACTATTTCTCTGATGACTCTACTAAAGATGGTGATCAGACCTATATGCGTATCGGCTTCAAAGGTGAAACCCAGGTTAACGACCAACTGACCGGTTACGGCCAGTGGGAATACCAGATCATGGGTAACTCCTCTGAAAACGAAAACAACGCCTGGACGCGTGTCGCGTTTGCCGGTCTGAAATTCGCTGATGCAGGTTCTTTCGACTACGGTCGTAACTACGGCGTGGTTTATGACGTCACGTCCTGGACCGACGTTCTGCCGGAATTCGGCGGCGATACCTACGGTTCTGACAACTTCATGCAGCAGCGTGGTAACGGCTTTGCAACCTACCGTAACACCGATTTCTTCGGTCTGGTTGATGGTCTGAACTTTGCCCTGCAGTACCAGGGTAAAAACGGTAGTCCGGAAGGTGAAGGCATGACCGGCGTGACTGGCAACGGTCGTGACGCACTGAATCAGAACGGTGACGGCGTCGGCGGATCTATCACTTATGATATCGGCGAAGGCTTCTCCCTGGGTACCGCAGTCACCAGCTCCAAACGTACTGATGAGCAGAACAAGCTGAACTTCGGTACCGGCGATCGTGCTGAAACCTACACTGGCGGTCTGAAATACGACGCGAACAATGTGTACCTGGCAGCACAGTACACCCAGACCTACAACGCAACGCGTGCAGGTAAATTGGGCTGGGCTAACAAAGCACAGAACGTTGAAGCTGTTGCGCAGTACCAGTTCGACTTCGGTCTGCGTCCGTCCGTGGCTTACCTGCAGTCAAAAGGTAAAGATCTGGACAACGGCTACGGCGACCAGGATATCCTGAAATATGTTGATGTTGGCGCGACCTACTACTTCAACAAAAACATGTCTACCTATGTTGATTACAAAATCAACCTGCTGGATGACAACCAGTTCACCCGTAATGCAGGTATCTCTACCGATGATATCGTAGCACTGGGTCTGGTTTACCAGTTCTAATCTGTATCTATTTCTATCAAAGGCCCTACGGGGCCTTTTTTAATGCCGTTTTTCTGACGTACAAACACTCTTTTTTGGTGTACTCTTGCGCCCGTTTTCATAAGGGTAATCACGTATGGATATGATTTTTTGTCGTGCAGCGCTCCTGGCTGTAACACTCTTTTTTGTCGGGTGCGATGAGGCCCCGAAATCAACCCAGACCCCGTCCTCAACCGCGACAGTCCTGGAAGGCAAAACCATGGGCACTTTCTGGCGGGTCAGTGTGGTTGGCGTGGATGCCAAACGTGCCGGGGAGTTGCAGGTGAAGATCCAGACTCAGCTCGATGCTGATGATCAACTGCTTTCTACCTATAAGAATGATTCTGCGCTGATGCGTTTTAACCTGTCAAAAAGCTTGTCACCGTGGCCGGTGAATGATGCGCTGGCGGATATTGTGACATCGGCGTTACGTATTGGCGCAAAAACCGACGGCGCGATGGACATCACCGTCGGTCCGTTGGTCAACCTGTGGGGCTTTGGCCCGGATCGGCAACCGCTACATATTCCCACCCAAGGGCAAATTGACGCTGCAAAAGCGCAAACCGGACTTTCACATCTGAAGGTTGTTAATGAGGCGCACCAGAATTATCTGCAGAAAGATCTGCCGGCGCTGTACGTTGATCTCTCCACCGTGGGGGAAGGGTATGCGGCTGACCATCTGGCGCGATTGATGGAACAGGAAGGGATCGCCCGCTATCTGGTTTCTGTTGGCGGCGCGCTGAATAGCCGTGGAATGAATGCCGAGGGGCAACCGTGGCGTGTGGCAATACAGAAACCGACCGATCGTGAAAACGCGGTCCAGGCGATTGTCGATATCAATGGGCATGGTATCAGCACCTCCGGTAGCTATCGCAACTATTACGAACTGGATGGCAAGCGTCTTTCCCATGTCATCGATCCGCAAACCGGCCGTCCGATTGAACACAATCTGGTCTCTGTGACGGTGATTGCACCCACGGCGCTGGAGGCTGATGGTTGGGATACCGGGCTAATGGTGCTTGGCCCGCAAAAAGCCAAAGAGGTTGTGCGTCGCGAAGGGTTAGCGGTGTATATGATTGTTAAAGAAGGCGAAGGGTTTAGCACCTGGATGTCGCCGCAGTTTAAAAGCTTCCTGGTCAGCGAAAAAAATTAAAAAGCAAGATTGCGGGTTTTTATAACCCGCAATGCGGACACACTGAGGCTAAGCGCTATGCTTAACAAAGGAGTCCATCATGACAAATCTCTTACACATCACTGATGATGAACGCTGGCAGTCTGTGCTGGATCGTGACGCCAGGGCTGACGGTCAGTTTGTTTTTGCTGTTCAGACTACAGGCATTTTTTGTCGACCGTCCTGTCGGGCAAAACATGCGCTGCGCAAAAATGTCAGTTTCTTCGCGGATGCCGAGCAGGCACAGGCGGCAGGGTTTCGTCCCTGCAAACGCTGCCGGCCGGACAAAGATAGCGCGCAACAGCAGCGGCTGGACAAAATAGCCCACGCCTGTCAGTTGCTGGGGCAGGAGTCCCCCCTCACACTGGAGGCTCTTGCGCAGCATGTTGCGATGAGCCCGTTTCACCTGCATCGCCTGTTCAAAGCCACCACCGGGATGACCCCCAAAGCCTGGCAACAGTCGTGGCGTGCCCGTCGCCTGCGTGACGCGCTGGCAAAAGGCGCACCGGTCACGCAGGCGATTCTTGACGCCGGATTCCCCGACAGCAGCAGCTATTACCGCAAAGCGGATCAGGCGTTAGGCATGACCGCCAGGCAATTTCGTCAAGGCGGCGGTAATGTTTCTGTGCGCTATACCCTCACAGATTGCGCCCTCGGCCGTTGCCTGGTGGCGGAAAGTGAACGGGGTATCTGCGCGATCTTGCTGGGCGACGACGATGCTACGCTGATAGCAGAATTGCATGAACTGTTTCCGACGGCACGTGACGAGCCCGCCGATACGGAGTTTCAACAACATGTGCGTGAGGTGATCGCCGTGATTAACACGCGCAATACCGCACTGTCACTGCCGCTGGATATTCAGGGAACCGCCTTTCAGCAGCAGGTATGGCAAGCGCTGCGGGCAATCCCTTGTGGTGAGACGGTGAGTTATCAGCAACTTGCCAGCACTATCGGCAAGCCGAAGGCGGTGCGTGCCGTAGCCAGCGCCTGCGCGGCGAACAAGCTGGCGATTGTGATCCCGTGTCACCGCGTAATCCGCGGTGATGGCGCGCTTTCTGGCTATCGTTGGGGAATAACGCGCAAGGCGCAACTGTTGCAACGTGAAGCCACCCGCGAGGAAACGTAATGCTCGATCTCTTTGCAGATGAGAAACCCTGGCACGAGCCGCTGGCGTCAGGTGCGGTGATTTTGCGGCGCTTTGCATTTGAATCCGCCCCCGCTTTACTGCGGGCAATCGCGGCGACAGCCAGACTGTCGCCGTTTCGCCAGATGGTCACCCCTGGCGGTTATACGATGTCGGTAGCCATGACGAATTGCGGCCATCTGGGCTGGACAACGGATCAACATGGCTACCTCTATTCACCGGTCGATCCATTAACCGGCGTTCACTGGCCGCCATTACCCGAGGTCTTTGCTGAGCTGTGCCAACAGGCGGCAACGGCCGCAGGCTATCCTGATTTTCAACCGGATGCTTGCCTTATTAATCGCTATACGCCGGGGGCAAAACTGTCTTTACATCAGGATAAAGATGAGCCTGACCTGCGAGCGCCTATCGTCTCTGTATCGCTGGGCCTGCCGGCGATTTTTCAGTTTGGCGGCTTACGGCGCAACGATCCCTTAAAGCGAGTATTGCTGGAGCATGGTGATGTGGTGGTATGGGGGGGAAACTCGCGGCTGTTTTATCATGGCGTCCAGCCGCTTAAGACGGGGTATCATCCATTGACGGGAGATTGTCGTTATAACCTGACGTTTCGCCAGGCAGGTAAAAAAGAATAAAAATAAGAATTATTATTGCTGTCAGCGAAGAGATGTTTAAACTGCGGGCTGTTATTACTTGTCCGGGTTGTTTGCATGGAACTTTTACTTCTTGTCTGGCGGCAGTATCGCTGGCCATTTATCAGCGTCATGGCGCTCAGCCTTGTCAGTGCCGCGCTGGGGATTGGGCTGATTGCGTTTATTAATCAGCGCCTGATTGAAACGGTCGACACCACGCTGATGGTGCTACCGGAGTTTCTTGGCCTGCTGCTGTTACTGATGGTCGTCACCCTCGGTTCACAGCTGGCGCTCACCACGCTGGGGCACCACTTTGTCTACCGTCTGCGTAGCGAATTTATCAAACGAATTCTGGACACCCACGTCGAGCGTATCGAGCAAATCGGTAGCGCCTCGTTACTGGCCGGTTTAACCAGCGATATCCGTAACATTACCATTGCCTTTGTCCGCCTACCTGAGCTGGTACAGGGGATTATTTTGACCGTGGGGTCGGCGGCGTATCTGGCGATGCTGTCGACTAAAATGCTGCTGGTGACGGCAATCTGGATGGCAATCACCATCTGGGGCGGATTTGTGCTGGTGGCGCGGGTGTATAAACACATGGCTACCCTGCGTGAAACCGAAGACAAGCTGTACAACGACTACCAGACGGTGCTGGAAGGGCGCAAAGAGCTGACGCTCAACCGGGAACGTGCGGAGCATATCTTTAATCAGCTGTACGTCCCGGATGCCAAAGAGTACCGTCATCATATTATCCGTGCCGATACCTTCCACCTGAGCGCGGTCAACTGGTCGAACATTATGATGCTGGGCGCCATTGGCCTGGTATTCTGGATGGCCAACAGTCTGGGTTGGGCGGATACCGCCGTGGCGGCGACCTATTCGCTGACGCTGCTATTCCTGCGCACGCCGCTGCTCTCTGCCGTCGGCGCGCTGCCAACGCTGCTGACTGCACAGGTGGCGTTCAACAAGCTGAATAAGTTCTCCCTGGCCCCCTTCAAGGCTGAATTCCCACGGCCAACCGCATTTCCGGACTGGCAAACGCTGGAGTTGCGCGACGTGGTTTTCCGCTATCAGGATAATGTGTTCGCCATTGGGCCAGTGAATCTGACCATTCGTCGTGGTGAACTGATCTTCCTGATTGGCGGTAACGGCAGTGGGAAATCTACGCTGGCGATGTTGCTGACCGGGCTATACCAGCCGCAGTCTGGTGAGATTTTACTGGATGGCAAGGCGGTTGCTGTCGAAAAACCGGAGGACTACCGCAAGCTGTTCTCCGCGGTGTTTACCGACGTCTGGCTGTTTGACAAACTGCTGGGGCCGGAAGGTAAAGAGGCTAATCCGCAGCTGGTAGCGAAGTGGCTGGATCATCTGCAAATGGCGCACAAGCTGGAACTGAACGACGGGCGCATTCTCAACCTGAAGCTGTCGAAAGGGCAGAAAAAGCGTGTGGCGCTGTTGCTGGCCTTAGCAGAGGAGCGCGACATCATTCTGCTGGATGAATGGGCCGCCGATCAGGATCCCCATTTCCGGCGTGAATTCTACCAGGTGTTGCTGCCGCTGATGCAGGAGATGGGCAAAACCATTTTCGCCATTAGTCATGACGATCACTACTTTATTCATGCCGATCGCCTGCTGGAAATGCGCAACGGACAGTTGAGTGAACTGCTGGGCGATGAGCGTGATGCTGCCTCTCGTGACGCGGTGGCGCGCACTGCATGATCCCACATGCCGCCGGTTTTTTATCCACCCGGCGGCCTCGTTTATTGTTATTTACATAATTCGGCATCATGATTGATGATATTTCATATCATGGATTTATGATTAATGTCCGCAATAAACAAAAACAGCGCCAGGCTACGTGATGAAGAGCGTGCGCGTCTAATCTGGCTGCTGACCACTGATAAAGCCATTATTTCAACACTGTTGGGCAAGCTTACCCTGGCTGAGCAATATGACGTCGGCACGTTAGCCGACGATATTGCTGAGGTAGGGGCTCTGGTGGCGCATTTGCCGCCACCCGATCTGGCCGATACCCTCGAAGCACTGCCCTCCGAAGAGCGTCACGCCCTGTGGCGACTGGTCGAAAGTGAAAAACGCGGCAACGTCCTGCTTGAAGCATCAGAAAATGTGTGGGATGACCTGATCGACGAGATGAGCGACCGCGAGCTACTGGATGCACTGCAATATCTCGATATCGACGAACAGATTTATCTGGTACAGCATTTACCCCGTAACCTTACCGGTCGACTGCTGGCATCATTGCCTGCTGAAGAGCGTGCGCGCGTACGTCAGGTGCTGCACTACGAGAAGAATCGCGTCGGTGCGATCATGGAGTTCGAAGTCATCACCGTACGTCCGGACGTGACGCTGGAAGTGGTGCAGCGGTACTTGCGGCGGCTGGGAAAAATGCCGGAGAACACCGATAAACTCTTCGTAACCGATCGCAATAAAGTGCTGGTGGGTGAACTGACGCTAACCTGTATTCTGCTCAATGACGTGCAGCGTAAAGTCAGCGAAGTGATGGAGGATGATCCGCTCACATTTTCTCCGGAAGATATCGCCGAGAATGCTGCGCGTACGTTTGAACGTGACAACCTGGTCAGTGCTGCGGTGGTTGATCCCTCAGGCAAACTGATGGGACGCTTAACCATCGATGAGATCGTCGACGTGGTTTATGAAGAAACCGATACCGATCTGCGTCGAATGGGGGGCTTAAGTGCCGAAGAGGATGTATTCGCTCCGGTCACTAAAGCGGTAAAAACCCGTTGGGCGTGGCTGGCAATTAATCTCTGTACCGCTTTTATCGCCTCGCGGGTAATCGACGGTTTCGAGCACACCATTTCACAACTGGTGGCGCTGGCCTCGCTGATGCCGATTGTGGCAGGGATTGGCGGTAATACGGGTAATCAGACCATCACCATGATTGTCCGGGCGCTGGCGTTGCAGAATATTCAGCCCGGCAACCTGACGTTTCTGATCCTGCGTGAGATGGGGGTAGCGCTGATCAACGGCCTTGTCTGGGGCGGCATCATGGGCGGCATCACCTGGTGGCTGTACGATGATATGGCGCTGGGCGGCGTGATGACCCTGGCAATGATGCTCAATCTGCTGATGGCGGCGCTGATGGGCGTTATCATTCCGATGACGATGGTGAAGCTCGGGCGCGATCCGGCGGTCGGCTCCAGCGTCATGATTACCGCTATCACCGACACCGGCGGATTCTTTATTTTTCTGGGTCTGGCGACGCTGTTTTTGATGTAGACGCCCGTTTCCTTCTGACGATGCGCGGCAGTATCAACATCGTGATTACGCCGGCAACCACGCCAATCGCCAGGTTGCCGGTAGAGACTGTCGCGGCGACGGTAACCAACATTGCCAGCGTTTCGGCGACCGGCATGTTGGTCAGCGTCGCGGGTCGGATGCTGTGCCAGCTAAACGTTTTTACCGCCACAATCACCATAATTCCCGCCAGTACTGACATTGGTATCTTTGCCATCACCTCGCTGAGTGCGGTGACGAGCAGCAGCAAGACCAGGCTGGCGGCAAATGTGGAAACGCGGCTGCGAGCTTTCCCCATCTCAACGTTGACAATCGTTTGACCGATCATCGCGCATCCGGCGATGCCGCCATAAAAACCGGCCAGGATATTGGCTACGCCCAGTCCGGTGCTTTCACGGTTTTTATTCGACGGGGTGACCGTCAGGTCGTCAACCAGCCGGGCAGTTAATAGCGATTCCATCAATCCAACAAAAGCGATGCTCAGCGCGCAGGGCCAGATAATGGCTAACGTTTGCAGGTTGAGTGGTACAAGTAACTGCGTCAAGCCCGGCAGACCGCCGCTCATTGAACCTTCGTCACCGACGGTCGGTAACAGTTGCCCGCTGGTGACAGTGAACACCGTCAGCAGCACGATAGCGATCAGCGGCGCGGGGATGGCTTTGATAAACCGCGGAACCCACAGCACAATCAGCAGCGTCAGGACGAACAGCCCCCAGATGAGCGGGCTTTTCCCCCAGAAATGCGGGACCTGGGCAAAGAAAATCAAAATACCCAGCGCGTTGACAAATCCTGTCATCACGGCCGTAGGGATGAACCGCATCAAACGCGCCATTCCTGACACACCAAACAGGATCTGAATAATCCCGGCCAGCACTACCGCAGGCAGGATGTACTGCACGCCGTGTTGATGCACCATCGGGCCAATGACTAATGCAACCGATCCTGCAGCGGCGGTAACCATTGCCGGACGCCCACCTAAAAAGGACATCGCCAGGCACAGTACGACCGAGGCTATCAGGCTGACTTTCGGATCGACGCCAGCAATAACGGAAAAAGAGATCACTTCCGGGATCAGCGCCAGGGCGGTTACCACACCGGCCAGCGTTTCACGAACCAGCAGGCGGGGGTGGCGTAACACGGTGTGGGTGGTGTGTTCTGCCACCGCGGCAGGGGAAGAGTGTGTTGCAGACATAGTTACTCTCAGGTCAGAAAAGGCCTGATGACAGCAGACCGACAGGCATCCGTGCGGTGAATAGCAAAGCGCAGCATAGTACCCGTCTGACGGGGAGGTTTCCAGAAATGATTGTCAATAACCATATAAAGAATCAACGTATTAATAACATTTTTAAAATTTAAATATAATTTATAAACAATATTTAATTATTTTTACTTAAGTGTTACCGTTGTTACCGCTCGATTTTCACCTGCATAAAAAGCAAAAAGCGATACTAAAAGTAAGGCATTAACATTATGAAAAAAGTGACTGCCATGCTCTTCACCATGGCTGTAGGGCTGAATGTTGTCTCGATGGCAGCAAAAGCGAAAGCGGCGGAAGAGCAGGAAACGGATGTACTGTTGATTGGCGGCGGCATCATGAGCGCCACACTGGGAACCTATTTACAGGAGCTGGAGCCGCAATGGTCAATGACCATGGTAGAGCGACTGGATGGCGTTGCTCAGGAGAGTTCAAACGGCTGGAACAACGCCGGAACAGGCCACTCCGCACTGATGGAACTGAACTACACGCCTAAAAAGGCTGACGGTAGCATCAGTATTGAAAAGGCAGTCGAAATTAACGAAGCCTTCCAGATTTCCCGCCAGTTCTGGGCGTATCAGGTCAACAACGGCGTGATGCATGAACCCCGCTCGTTTATCACCACTGTTCCCCATATGAGCTTTGTCTGGGGCGACGAGAACGTGAATTTCCTGCGTGCCCGTTACACGGCACTCCAGCAAAGCACCCTGTTCCGCGGTATGCGCTACTCTGAAGATCACGCGCAGATTAAAGAATGGGCGCCTTTGGTTATGGAAGGTCGCGATCCGAAACAGAAAGTTGCGGCAACGCGTACCGAGATCGGTACTGACGTGAACTACGGTGAAATTACGCGCCAGCTGATTGCATCGTTGCAGAAAAAACCTAATTTTGCGCTGCAACTGAGCACCGAAGTTCGCGGCTTTAAGCGTAACGCGGATAATAGCTGGACCGTCACGGTTGCTGATCTGAAAAACAATGAAGCGGAACACGCTATTAAGGCGAAGTTTGTCTTTATCGGTGCCGGTGGCGCTGCCCTGAAGCTGTTGCAGGAAACCGACATTCCGGAAGCGAAAGGCTATGCCGGATTCCCGGTTGGCGGGCAGTTCCTGGTGGCGGAAAACCCTGATGTGGTCAATCGTCATCTGGCGAAAGTGTATGGTCAGGCCTCCGTTGGTGCGCCGCCGATGTCCGTACCGCACATCGATACCCGTATTCTGGATGGTAAACGCGTAGTGCTGTTTGGGCCGTTCGCAACCTTCTCCACTAAGTTCCTGAAAAACGGTTCATTGTGGGATCTGCTCAGTTCTACCACCACGTCGAACTTTATGCCGATGGTCAACGTGGGTCTGGATAACTTCGATCTGGTCAAATATCTGGTAAGCCAGGTCATGCTCAGCGACGACGATCGTTTTGCCGCGCTGCAAGAGTACTATCCACAGGCGAAAAAAGAAGACTGGCGTTTATGGCAGGCAGGCCAGCGTGTGCAGATTATCAAAAGTGATGCGGAGAAGGGCGGCGTTCTGCGTCTGGGAACCGAAGTGGTCAGCGATAAAGAAGGCACGATTGCTGCGCTGCTGGGTGCATCACCGGGGGCATCAACCGCGGCACCGATCATGCTGCATCTGATGGAAAAAGTGTTTAAAGATAAAGTTGCCAGCCCGGAATGGCAGGCGAAGCTGAAAACGATTATTCCGTCTTATGGCACGAAGCTGAACGGCAACGTTGAGGCTACGGAGCAAGAGCTGCAATACACCAGCGAAGTACTGGGTCTGAAGTACGATAAACCGCAGGTTGCTGATGAAGCGCCGAAACCACAGCTAAAACCTCAGGCGCAACCGCAGCCTGAGCAGAAAGCTGTGGCGGATATCGCGCTGTAAAAAAAGGCCGGATGGCGCTGCGCTTATCCGGCCTACTTCTACTTCATGCGTCTGTATGCCGGATAAGGCGGTACGCCGCCATCCGGCACATTCTCACTTATCGCACGACGGCGTCCTGAATCTTATCTTCTGCTTTCCAGATGCGGTATTTCACCTCCACGTTTTCCGGGGTGTAAACCACAATCGGTAATTTGCTGTTGTAACGCAGCATACCGTCTTCACCCAGATACGCGGTGATGAATTTCTTCTCTTTCTTGCCGTCCGGGCAGGCCATCATGGTTGAAACCGGAGACGTAACTTTGTCGAATACATAGTAGTCATAACCCCAACCTTCCAGCGTTTTGCTGTCCAGTTCTCCGCCAAGGCGATGTTTGTTGCAATCAACTTCCAGCGTTTGTCCGATCAGCAGTTCTACTTTCAGAGTAGATTCATCTTTCTCAGGAGTAAGCTGAATAACCTGACGCTTCATTCCCTTGTCCGCTTTAGGATAAGGGGCGACTTTTTCCAGCGGCTGAGCGCTGGCATCGGTGGTTGTCGCCCACACAGAGGTGCTGGCGAAGGCGGCAAGGAGTACGGCAGGGACAATTGTCTTCATCTTATTGTTCACAGTGTTTCCTTTCTTCTGTCTTATGAACGTATCAAGGGCAGGTTAGCATATTCATATCGTCTATTAATCTAAATTTACTTATATTTTAAGTGCATTAATTAAAGGTTTATAATTTGTGTAGCGATAAATACCAGGAATTATCTTAATTGTGAGATTATTCTCTGTTTTATGTTTTCGTTATATAATTGATTATATAACTCATTGAAATGTGAGCAAAAGCGCACTTTTTCCCGCCAACTCAACACTCTTTTGATCCGGCAACAGCATTTACCCCAATTGGGGTATGCACCTCAAACACATCCTGAAATATCTTACGGCTAAAAATAACTACTCATAAATAGTGCGTTTTTTATTGTCGTTCAACCCGCCGAGGGAGAGCGTCATTATGGAAGGACAATGTCATGGTTGATTTATCCCGTCGAGGCATGTTGACAGGCAGTTGGCGTAAAGCCAGCAATGGGATTCGTCCGCCGTGGAGCATGGAAGACTCACATTTTCTGGCTCATTGCCTCCGTTGTGACGCCTGCATCCAGGCGTGTGAAACCGACATCCTGCAGCGAGGCCAGGGTGGTTACCCGAGCGTAAATTTCAAACACGGCGAATGCAGCTTTTGTTACGCCTGCGCAGAGGCCTGTCCCGAATCACTTTTTCTTCCGCGCCACACCAGGGCATGGGATCTGAATTTTTCGATCGGTGACAACTGTCTCGCGCATCAGTCCGTTGAATGCCATCGCTGTCAGGATAGCTGTGAACCCATGGCCATAACCTTTCGTCCCACGCTGTCCGGTATTTATCAGCCACAGCTCGACAATCAGGCATGTAACGGATGCGGCGCGTGTGTCGCTATCTGTCCGGTATCAGCCATTAATGCGGAGTACAACCATGGACACTAACTGGCAGGTCTGCAGCCTGGTCGTTCAGGCCAAAAGTCAGCACATCAGCGATATCGCCACGCAGTTACGTTCGTTTCCGGGTTGCGAAGTTGCTCTCAGCGATGTGGAAAGCGGTCAACTGATTGTGGTGGTGGAAGCAGAGCACAGTGAAACGCTAATGAAAACAATTGAGTCAGTGCGCAACGTTGCGGGCGTGCTGGCGGTGTCGCTGGTTTATCACCAGCAGGATGAGCAAGGTGAGGAAACACCATGAAACTCAGTCGTCGTAGCTTTATGAAAGCTAACGCCGTTGCGGCCGCTGCGGCGGCTGCCGGGTTAAGCGTGCCGGGCGTTGCCCGCGCGGTAGTCGGTCAGCAAGAAGCCATCAAATGGGACAAAGCCCCGTGCCGTTTTTGCGGGACGGGCTGCGGCGTATTGGTCGGAACGCAGCAAGGGCGTGTTGTGGCATGCCAGGGCGATCCGGATGCGCCGGTTAACCGTGGGCTTAACTGCATCAAAGGTTACTTCCTGCCGAAAATCATGTACGGAAAAGACCGTTTAACGCAGCCGATGCTGCGCATGAAAGACGGCAAATATCACAAAGAAGGCGAGTTCACCCCGATTAGCTGGGACCAGGCTTTTGACGTGATGGAAGAGAAATTCAAAACGTCGATGAAAGAGAAAGGTCCGGAATCTATCGGCATGTTCGGCTCTGGCCAGTGGACGATTTGGGAAGGTTATGCCGCTGCCAAATTGTTTAAAGCGGGTTTCCGTTCCAATAACATCGACCCGAACGCACGTCACTGCATGGCCTCAGCGGTAGTCGGCTTTATGCGTACCTTCGGTATGGATGAACCGATGGGCTGCTATGACGATATCGAACATGCAGACGCCTTCGTCCTGTGGGGCGCTAATATGGCGGAAATGCACCCGATCCTGTGGTCGCGCATTACCAACCGTCGTCTGTCCGATCCTAACGTCAACGTCGCCGTTCTCTCTACCTTCCAGCATCGTAGCTTTGAGCTGGCGGATAACGGCATCGTCTTTACGCCGCAAAGCGACCTGGTGATCCTCAACTACATCGCAAACTATATCATTCAAAACAATGCGATAAACCAGGACTTCTTTAGCAAGCACGTTAACCTGCGTAAAGGGGCGACGGATATCGGCTACGGTCTGCGTCCAACCCATCCGCTGGAAAAAGCGGCGAAAAACCCGGGTTCTGATGCCTCCGAACCGATCAGTTTTGAAGAGTACAAAGCGTTTGTTGCGGAGTATACGCTGGATAAAACTGCAGAAATGACCGGCGTGCCAAAAGATCAGCTGGAACAGTTGGCGCAGTTGTATGCCGATCCTAAGAAGAAAGTCATCTCCTACTGGACGATGGGCTTTAACCAGCATACCCGTGGCGTATGGGCTAATAACCTGGTCTATAACCTGCACCTGCTGACCGGTAAAATTTCTCAGCCAGGCTGCGGCCCATTCTCGCTGACGGGTCAGCCTTCCGCTTGTGGTACCGCGCGTGAAGTCGGGACCTTCTCTCACCGTCTGCCTGCGGATATGGTGGTGACGAACGAAAAACACCGCGATATCTGTGAAAAACACTGGAATATTCCGGCGGGGACCATTCCGGCGAAAATCGGTCTGCATGCTGTGGCGCAGGACCGCGCACTGAAAGATGGCAAGCTCAATGTCTACTGGGTGATGTGTAACAACAACATGCAGGCTGGGCCGAACATCAACGAAGAGCGTATGCCTGGCTGGCGCGATCCGCGCAACTTTATCATCGTTTCCGATCCGTACCCGACGGTCAGTGCTCTGGCGGCCGACCTGATCCTGCCAACAGCGATGTGGGTAGAGAAAGAAGGGGCTTACGGTAACGCCGAGCGCCGTACTCAGTTCTGGCGCCAGCAGATTAAAGCACCGGGCGAAGCGAAATCTGACCTGTGGCAGATGGTGCAGTTTGCCCGCCGATTCAAAACGGAAGACGTCTGGCCGGAGGAACTACTGGCGAAGAAACCCGAGCTGCGCGGTAAGACGTTGTATGACGTGCTGTTCGCCACGCCAGCAGTAACGAAATTCCCGGTCAGCGAACTGGCTGAAGATCAACTGAACGATGAATCTCGCGAACTCGGTTTCTACCTGCAAAAAGGTCTGTTCGAAGAGTACGCCTGGTTTGGTCGCGGACACGGACACGATCTTGCACCGTTCGATGATTACCACAAGGCGCGCGGGTTACGCTGGCCAGTGGTCGATGGTAAGGAGACTCAGTGGCGCTACAGCGAAGGCAACGATCCGTACGTGAAGGCTGGAGAAAGCTACAAGTTCTACGGCAAACCGGATGGGAAAGCCGTCATCTTCGCGCTGCCATTTGAACCGGCGGCTGAAGCACCGGATAAAGAATACGATCTGTGGCTCTCCACCGGTCGCGTGCTGGAGCACTGGCATACTGGCAGCATGACGCGCCGCGTGCCGGAACTGCACCGTGCGTTCCCGGAGGCGGTACTGTTTATCCATCCGCTGGATGCAAAAGCGCGCGATCTTCGCCGTGGCGACAAGGTCAAAGTGGTATCCCGTCGTGGTGAAGTGATTTCGATTGTTGAAACACGCGGCCGCAACCGTCCGCCTCAGGGGCTGGTGTACATGCCGTTCTTCGACGCCGCACAGCTGGTGAACAACCTGACGCTGGATGCGACGGATCCGCTCTCTAAAGAGACGGATTTCAAGAAGTGCGCTGTGAAACTGGCGAAGGTGTAACGCGTTATGTCCCGGTCAGCAAAACCCCAAAATGGCCGCCGCCGCTTCCTGCGCGATATGGTTCGCGCAGCAGGCGGGCTGGCTGTCGTTGGCGTGGCGCTGGGGTTGCAACAGCAAACCGCACGCGCAACCGGCGTGCGGCTGCGCCCGCCTGGGGCTCTGAGTGAAGACGCATTTGCCAGCGCCTGTGTGCGCTGTGGCCAGTGCGTCCAGGCCTGCCCGTATGACACGCTGAAACTGGCAACGCTGGCCTCCGGGCTGGCGGCCGGAACACCTTATTTTGTCGCTCGCGACATCCCCTGCGAAATGTGTGAGGACATCCCGTGCGCCAAAGTCTGCCCCAGCGGCGCGTTGGACAGGGAAATTGCATCCATTGACGATTCGCGTATGGGACTGGCGGTTCTGCTGGATCACGAAAACTGCCTCAACTATCAGGGGCTACGCTGCGACGTTTGCTATCGCGAGTGCCCGAAAATCGATGAGGCTATCACCCTGGAGCTGGACCGCAACATGCGTACTGGTAAGCATGCGCGGTTTATTCCGACCGTGCACAGCGATGCCTGTACTGGCTGTGGGAAATGCGAAAAAGTCTGCGTACTGGAGCAGCCGGCAATAAAAGTGCTGCCGCTGTCGCTGGCGAAAGGGGAGTTAGGACACCATTACCGCTTCGGTTGGCTGGAGGGGAACAATGGCAAATCGTAAACGTGATGCGGGGCGTGAAGCACAAGCGAAAAAAGGGTGGTGGAAGAGCCATCGCTGGCTGGTGTTGCGTCGCCTGAGCCAGTTCCTGGTTCTGGCGATGTTCCTCAGCGGTCCGTGGCTTGGCGTGTGGATCCTGCATGGTAATTACAGTAGCAGCCTGTTGCTGGATACCATTCCGTTAACCGACCCACTCATTACCCTGCAAAGCCTGGCCAGCGGGCACCTGCCAGCAACAGTCGCGTTAACAGGGGTCGCCATTATTGCGGTTCTGTATGCCCTTGCAGGTAAGCGACTGTTTTGCAGTTGGGTCTGCCCGATGAATCCGGTGACTGATTTGGCGAGCTGGCTGCGCAGAAGGTTTGACCTGAATCAGTCTGCGACCCTGCCGCGCCATATACGGTACGTCCTGCTGGTGGTTATCCTGGTCGGTTCTGCCCTGACAGGAACGCTGCTGTGGGAGTGGATAAACCCGGTTTCTTTGCTGGGACGTAGCCTGGTCATGGGCTTTGGCAGCGGTGCGCTGCTTATTCTCGCGCTGTTTTTATTTGATTTACTGGTCGTTGAGCATGGCTGGTGCGGACATCTCTGCCCCCTGGGTGCGCTGTATGGCGCATTGGGCAGTAAAGGTGCAATAACCGTATCAGCAAAAGAACGTAAGAGATGTAACCGCTGTATGGATTGTTTTCATGTTTGCCCGGAACCGCATGTGCTACGTGCGCCGGTGCTGGATGAGCAAAGCCCGGTGCAGGTGACCAGTCGCGATTGCATGGCCTGCGGTCGCTGTGTGGATGTCTGTTCTGAGGATGTTTTTACAATAACGATACACAAAATCATTTGAGATGCATCGCGGCGGCAAGCGAGAAATTCCCCAGGAGCATAGTAACTATGTGACTGGGGTTTCGGAGCGCAGCCAACAAAGAGGCAGCTTAAAGGATGAAGTGTAAATGCGATGGAGTTCGGGAGCGAAACAATGAAAAGCCATGACCTGATTAAAGCGCTGAGTCAATGGACAGCCGCGCTGGCCCTGGTAGTCAGTGGGGCCGTTTGGGCTGCAAACGGAGTGGATCTGAGCCAGTCACCGGAGGTCTCAGGGACACAGGAAGGGGCGATTCGCATGCCGAAAGAGCAGGAGCGTATGCCGCTGAATTATGTGAATCAGCCACCGATGGTTCCGCACAGTGTTGACGGTTACCAGGTGACGACCAATACCAACCGTTGCCTGCAGTGTCACGGTGTTGAAAGCTACCGCACCACCGGTGCACCGCGCATCAGCCCGACGCACTTTATGGACAGCAACGGCAAGGTACTGGCTGAAGTCGCCCCGCGTCGTTACTTCTGTCTGCAGTGTCATGTCCCGCAGGCTGACGCCGCGCCGATTGTTGAAAATACCTTCACCCCCTCGAAAGGTTACGGGAAATAAGAGGTCATTATGGAAAATTCTAACCGTAAACCAGGCTGGATTAAGCGCGTCTGGCAATGGTGGCGTCGCCCCAGCCGTCTGGCGCTCGGCACGCTGTTGTTAATCGGCTTTGTGGGCGGCATTATTTTCTGGGGCGGCTTTAATACCGGTATGGAAAAGGCCAATACTGAAGAGTTCTGCATTAGCTGTCACGAAATGCGCAACACGGTATACCAGGAATACATGGAAACCGTACACTACAACAACCGCAGCGGTGTGCGCGCGACTTGCCCTGATTGCCACGTCCCTCATGAGTGGGGGCCGAAAATGATCCGCAAAATCAAGGCCAGCAAGGAGCTGTACGCGAAAGCTCTGGGGTTAATAGATACACCGCAAAAATTTGAAGACCACCGTTTATCGATGGCGCAAAATGAATGGCGGCGTATGAAAGACAATAATTCGCAAGAGTGTCGGAACTGTCACAACTTCGAGTTTATGGATTTAACCGCCCAGAAAGGCGTAGCGGCTAAAATGCATGATCAGGCCGTGAAAGAAGGGCAAACCTGTATTGACTGCCATAAAGGGATAGCGCACAAACTGCCTGATATGCGCGAAGTCAAACCGGGCTTTTAACAGGATGTAAATAATCAGGATGCTTGAGGCCAGAGAACTGCTCTGCGAGCGAGATGACAGAATACTGTTTAGCGATCTGTCATTTCGCGTCAATGCAGGGGAATGGGTACAAATTACCGGGAGCAATGGCGCAGGGAAAACCACCCTGCTGCGGTTGCTTACCGGGCTGGCTCGTCCTGACGCCGGAGAGGTTTGCTGGCAAGGGAAATCGCTGCACCAGGTGCGGGACAGCTACCATCAGGAACTACTGTGGATCGGACATCAGCCGGGGATAAAAACCCGGCTTTCGGCGTTGGAGAATCTGCGATTTTTCCATCACGATGGCGACTGTCTGGCGGCACTGGCGCAGGCAGGGCTTGCCGGATATGAAGATATTCCTGTTAATCAACTCTCCGCCGGACAACAGCGGCGCGTGGCACTGGCTCGCCTCTGGCTGACCCGCGCGCGACTGTGGATCCTCGATGAACCCTTTACGGCAATTGATGTGCACGGCGTTGAGCGACTGACTCAGCGCATGGCACAGCATACAGAGCAGGGTGGTATTGTGATCCTTACAACGCACCAGCCTCTGGGTGTTGAGACCGATAAAGTTCGACGTATTGCGCTGACCAGCGAGAGGGCCGCGCAATGATGTGGCAAATCTTCCGTTTAGAACTGCGGGTTGCGTTCCGTCATAGTGCAGAGATCGCCAATCCGTTATGGTTTTTCCTGATCGTTATCACGTTGTTCCCTCTGAGCATTGGGCCGGAGCCACAGCTGCTGGCGCGCATCGCACCGGGCATTATCTGGGTTGCCGCATTGCTGGCCTCATTACTGGCGCTGGAACGTTTATTCCGGGATGACTTACAGGATGGCAGCCTCGAACAATTGATGCTGCTGCCATTGCCGCTACCGGCCGTGGTGCTGGCGAAGGTGATGGCGCACTGGGTTGTAACCGGTTTGCCGCTGCTGATCCTCTCGCCGCTGGTCGCGCTGCTGCTGGGAATGGATATGTACGGTTGGCAAATTATGGCGCTGACGTTGCTGCTTGGAACGCCGACGCTGGGTTTTCTCGGCGCACCGGGCGTGGGATTGACGGTGGGGTTAAAACGCGGTGGCGTGCTGTTGAGCGTGCTGGTACTCCCGCTAACCATTCCATTGTTGATTTTTGCGACCGCTGCGATGGACGCCGCCTCGATGCACTTACCCGTTGAAGGGTACATGGCGATTCTTGGCGCGTTGCTGGTAGGAAGCGCAACGTTAAGTCCCTTTGCGACGGCGGCGGCGTTACGTATCAGCGTGCAATAGCGCAGATATGACTTGTGCCGGACAAGGCGAAGCCGCCCTCCGGTAAAACGGAAATTTACTAATTTATTGAGTCTGGTGACTGAACTATGTGGAAAACACTTCATCAACTGGCGATGCCCCCACGTCTCTATCAGGTCTGTGGCTGGTTTATTCCATGGCTGGCGATTGCCAGCGCAGTGGTACTGGTAACAGGATGGGTTTGGGGATTTGGCTTCGCGCCAGCGGATTATCAGCAGGGGCAGAGCTATCGCATTATCTATCTGCACGTCCCGGCGGCAATCTGGTCGATGGGCATTTACGCATCAATGGCGGTTGCCGCGTTTATCGGCCTGGTCTGGCAGATGAAAATGGCCAATCTGGCGCTGGCGGCGATGGCGCCAGTTGGCGCAGTGTTTACCTTTATTGCACTGGTGACAGGTTCCGCATGGGGCAAACCGATGTGGGGGACCTGGTGGGTCTGGGATGCCCGACTCACCTCTGAACTGGTGCTGCTGTTTCTCTACGTTGGCGCCATTGCGCTGTGGCATGCCTTTGATGACCGCCGCCTGGCGGGGCGCGCTGCCGGTATTCTGGTGCTGATTGGTGTCGTGAACTTACCGATTATTCACTACTCGGTTGAGTGGTGGAACACGCTGCATCAGGGGTCGACCCGCATGCAGCAAAGTATTGATCCGGCGATGCGTACGCCACTGCGCCTGGCGATCGTCGGCTATCTGCTCCTGTTTGTCACGCTGGCGCTGATGCGCATGCGTAATCTGATTTTATTGATGGAAAAACGCCGCCCGTGGGTGAGTGAACTGATCTTAAAAAGAGGCCGCCAATGACCCCTGCATTTGCATCATGGAGTGATTTTTTCGCGATGGGCGGTTACGCCTTATATGTCTGGCTGGCCGTGGCCATGAGTGTAATTCCGTTGCTGGTGCTGGTGCTGCATTCTGCACTACAGCATCGCGCAATCTTACGCGGTGTGGCGCAGCAGCGGGCGAGAGAAGCGCGTATGCGTGCAGCGCAAGTGCAACGGGAGGCGGCGTGAATATTCGACGTAAAAATCGGCTATGGATAGCCTGTGCGGTGCTGGCGGGCCTGGCTTTGACCATCACGCTGGTGCTCTATGCGCTGCGTTCCAATATCGATCTGTTCTATACGCCGGGAGAAATACTCTACGGCAAGCGCGAAACTCAGCAGATGCCGGAAGTCGGTCAACGCCTGCGCGTTGGCGGTATGGTTATGCCCGGTAGCGTAAAGCGCGATCCGCAGTCGCTGAAAGTTAACTTCAGCATCTATGACGCCGAAGGCGTGGTGGATGTGACCTATGAAGGTATCCTGCCGGATCTGTTCCGTGAAGGGCAGGGCGTCGTTGTTCAGGGAGAACTGGATCAGGGAAATCATGTGCAGGCCAAAGAGGTCCTTGCCAAGCATGATGAAAATTACACCCCGCCGGAAGTCGAAAAAGCGATGCAGGAAAACCATCGTCGTCCGGAAAGTGTTTATAAGGATAAAACGTCATGATGCCTGAAATTGGCAACGCGCTGTTGTGCCTTGCGCTTGGCGTTGCACTGTTGCTGTCGGTTTATCCGCTGTGGGGTGTTGCGCGTGGCGATGTCCGGATGATGGCCTCTGCGCGACCCTTTGCCTGGGTGTTGTTTATCTGTGTGATGGGTGCGTTTCTGGTGCTGGTAAACGCCTTCGTGGTTAATGACTTTACCGTGACCTATGTCGCCAGCAACTCCAATACGCAACTTCCGGTCTGGTATCGCGTCGCCGCGACATGGGGCGCGCATGAAGGCTCATTGTTGCTGTGGGTGTTGCTGATGAGCGGCTGGACGTTCGCTGTGGCGCTGTTCAGCCAGCGGATGCCGCTGGATATCGTCGCCCGCGTACTGGCGGTGATGGGCATGGTCAGCGTTGGCTTCCTGCTGTTTATCCTGTTTACTTCCAATCCGTTTGCCCGCACGTTGCCAGATTTTCCTATTGAAGGCCGCGACCTGAATCCGCTGTTGCAGGATCCTGGGCTTATTTTCCACCCACCATTGCTGTACATGGGTTATGTCGGTTTCTCCGTGGCGTTTGCCTTTGCGATTGCCGCACTGATGAGCGGGCGTCTGGATAGCACCTTTGCCCGTTTTTCGCGTCCGTGGACGCTGGCTGCATGGGTGTTTCTGACGCTGGGTATTGTGCTCGGGTCTGCGTGGGCCTATTACGAACTGGGCTGGGGCGGTTGGTGGTTCTGGGACCCGGTAGAGAACGCGTCGTTTATGCCGTGGCTGGTGGGGACTGCGCTGATGCACTCGCTGTCAGTGACCGAACAGCGCGCCAGCTTTAAAGCCTGGACGTTGCTGCTGTCAATCTGCGCCTTCTCGCTTTGCCTGTTAGGGACGTTCCTGGTGCGCTCTGGCGTGCTGGTGTCGGTGCATGCCTTCGCCTCAGATCCGTCACGCGGGATGTTTATTCTGGCCTTCATGGTGCTGGTTATCGGCGGTTCCCTGCTGCTGTTTGCGGTTCGCGGTCACAAGGTCCGCTCACGGGTTAATAACGCGCTGTGGTCGCGTGAATCGCTGTTGCTGGGTAATAACGTGCTGCTGATTGCTGCCATGCTGGTGGTGCTCCTGGGCACGCTGTTGCCATTGGTGCACAAACAGCTGGGGCTGGGTAGCATTTCGATTGGCGAGCCATTCTTCAATACCATGTTTACCTGGCTGATGGCGCCGTTCGCGCTGTTGCTGGGAATAGGGCCATTAGTGCGTTGGGGCCGTGACCGACCGCGCAAGCTGAAAACGCTACTGATTGTCGCGTTTGTCACCACGCTGGTACTGTCGCTGCTGCTGCCGTGGCTGTTTGAAGACCGCATCGCTGCCATGACGGTCGTGGGTATGGCAATGGCATGCTGGATATTCGTGCTGGCGATGTCCGAGGCGTTCCTGCGTATTTCGCGCGGCATGAAGCTGACGCCGAGCTACTGGGGCATGGTTTCAGGTCACGTAGGACTGGCTGTTACCATCGTCGGTATTGCCTTTAGCCAGAACTACAGCGTTGAACGTGATGTGCGCATGAAGGCGGGTGATAGCGTCAGTATCCATAACTATCAGTTCACGTTCCGCGAAGTGAAAGATATTACCGGACCTAACTACCGGGGCGGTGTCGCCATTATTGGCGTTACCCGAGATGGTAAACCAGAAGCCACGCTGCATGCGGAAAAACGCTTCTATAACAGCACCAGTTCGATGATGACCGAAGCGGCAATTGACGGTGGATTCACACGCGATCTGTACGCTGCGCTGGGTGAAGAACTGGATAACGGCGCATGGGCTGTGCGTCTGTACTACAAACCGTTTATTCGCTGGATTTGGGCCGGAGGATTGCTGATGGCGCTGGGCGGATTGTTCTGCCTGTTTGATCCACGCTATCGCCAGCGCACGCGTCCTCGCGCCGCGGTGCAAAAAAATGCGTCGGAGGCTGTATGAAGCGCAACGCACTGTTAATTCCGTTTATTATTTTTCTGATTATTGCGGCGGCGCTGCTGTGGCAACTGGCGCGTAACGCTCAGGGGGACGATCCCACTAATCTGGAGTCGGCGCTGATCGGCAAACCCGTTCCGACATTCCGCCTGGAGTCGCTGGAAAATCCGGGTCAGCATTATCAGGCCGATGTGCTGACCCAGGGCAAACCGGTACTGCTGAACGTCTGGGCGACCTGGTGTCCGACCTGTCGCGCCGAACATCAGTACCTGAATCAGCTGTCTGCGCAGGGCGTGCGGGTGGTGGGTCTGAACTATAAAGACGATCGTCAGAAAGCCATTGTCTGGCTGAAAGAGCTGGGCAATCCTTACTCATTAAGCCTGTTTGACGGCGACGGTATGCTTGGTCTGGATCTTGGCGTGTACGGCGCGCCGGAGACGTTTCTGATCGACGGTAAAGGTATTATTCGCTATCGCCATGCCGGTGATTTGAATGCCAGAGTGTGGGAGAGCGAGATCAAACCGTTGTGGGATAAGTACAGTAAGGAGGCTGCGCAATGAGATTTTTACTGGGCCTGCTGATGCTGGTTATCTCGGGATCCGCGCTTGCGACCATCGATGTGATGCAGTTTAAGGATGAAGCGCAGGAGCAGCAGTTCCGTCAGCTCACTGAACAGTTACGCTGCCCAAAGTGCCAGAACAACAGCATTGCTGACTCTAACTCAATGATTGCCACCGATCTGCGTCAGAAGGTTTACGAACTGATGCAGGAAGGGAAAAGCCAGAAAGAAATTGTCGATTACATGGTGGCGCGCTACGGCAACTTCGTGACTTACGATCCGCCGTTGACGCCGCTGACCGTGCTGCTGTGGGTGATGCCGGTGGTCGCGATTGGTCTGGGTGGCTGGATTATTTTCGCCCGTACTCGCCGACGTGTCCGGGTGAAACAGGAAGCGTTTCCTGACGACGTTATCCCGGATGGCAAGCGCGGTGGGTTCGGGTTGTTTGTGCCCGGCATCGTGGTGGCGCTGGGGGTTGGCGCAGTGAGCTATTATGAAACCGGCAACTATAAGCAGGTTCAGGTCTGGCAGCAGGCGACTGCACAGGCCCCGGCGCTGCTGGAGCGGGCGTTAGATCCAAAGGCTGAACCGCTGAATGAAGAGGATATGGCGCGCCTGGCGCTGGGATTACGCACCCGGCTGCAAACCGATGCCGGAAACGTTGAAGGCTGGATTATGCTTGGTCGCATAGGCATGGTTCTCGGTAATGCCAGTACGGCGACTGAAGCGTATGCCAATGCGTACCGACTGGATCCGAAAAACAGCGATGCTGCGCTGGGCTATGCGGAAGCGTTGACCCGTTCTTCCGATCCAGACGATAACCGTCGGGGAGGGGAGCTGCTACGCCAGTTGGTGCGCGGCGAACATGCCAACGTGCGGGTTCTCAGCATGTACGCGTTTAACGCTTTTGAACAGCAGCGCTTCGGCGAGGCGGTTGCGGCGTGGGAGATGATGCTGAAATTATTGCCCGCCAATGATACCCGTCGGGCGGTAATTGAGCGCAGCATCAAACAGGCGATGGAGCAGCTAACGCCGCAGGAGAAGTAAGAGTGGAAGATGCCGGATGGCGACGCAAAGCGTCTTATCCGGCCTACTGATGCACGTGACTTGTAGGCCCGATAAGCGTAGCGCCATCGGGCAATATCTGATTACTGCATGCCGCGTGTTTGTAAAAACAGGATGGTGGCGGCAACGCGAGAGCGGACGTTAAGTTTTCGCAGCAGGTTGCGGATATGCACTTTCACCGTTTGCTCGGAAATATTCAGTACGGATGCAATCTGTTTATTCGATAATCCCTGAGCCAGTTCATGTAACACATCCAGCTCGCGTTCGGTGAGTACGCTGAACGGATCTTCCTCGGCGCCAAACAGTTCCCGTTCCCGCAGATAATCGCTGACGCGTTGGCTAAAGGCTTTACCTCCTTTTGCGCCAGCGCGAATGGCTTCCAGCAGGACTTCAGGATCGCTGTCTTTAAGTAAATAGCCATCCGCGCCGGCATCAATTAAGGCATACACATCGCTGGCGGCATCCGAAACGGTAAGAATAATAATTTGCGCGGTGACGCCATCCCGGCGCAGCGCATTCAGGGTATCCAGTCCGCTCATGCCTTTCATATTGAGATCCAGCAGGATCACATCTAGATCCAGACGGTTTGCCAGATCGATAGCGCTCGCACCGTCGCCGGCTTCGGCAACTACGTCAAATGCGCTATCCAGCTGCAGTAATTGACTGATTCCTCGCCGCATGAGTGGGTGGTCGTCAACAATCATCACCTTAAAAGGTGTTAATTCAGGCATCTTCTTCTCCTGAGCACTCTTAATTTCGTTATATTCCGGGGCATGGGATAATCCTGATTTATCACGTAGATGATAAGGCAACGTGACCTTACTTTTTACAGGTGCAAATAGTATATCCTGACTCAAAAAGCTCTCATTGGAATTTTTACAAAGAATACTCTTTATGATTTGAATCAAGGTGCTGGCGGTTTGCGAGACGAAAGTATTCTCGATTTGCTGTTTGACAACATTAATTAAATATCAACATTAATAAGTGGCAATAATAAGCAATGTTGATATTAAGGGTGCGAGCAGTTGGAAGAAAACTTCGCAGACGTCACCCATGCGGCACGACGTGCGCGACATACTCATCCCCGCGATCTTCCTGCAAATAGGCGACTAGCTATGGGATTGGGCCAATAGAGTAATTTAACTTAAGAATATAAAAAATCCTGAAATGCAATAGGAATAAAGTGAAAACGCATTTATTGCCTTTACTTTTGTTTGCATTTTGTGCTTTTTTGGCAAGAGTCGTACAGCCAGGTTCGGTTTCGTACTTTTTGGGGGGTAGGGTGAAGTTCAGGGATGAAAGAAAGTTGGCATTACTGATTGGGATGTTAGTTTTGCCGTTCACAACGGTTTCTGCCGCACTACTCTCTCCTGCGGATCGTAATACCATTCAGCAGCAACAACAGCAGCTACTTAATGAAAACCAGCGCCAGCGTGAAGAGCTGGAGCGTAGCGTTACGCTGCCCGAAGCCGTCACGCCGGAAACGCCAGCCCGGACTGAAGGACCATGTTTTATGATTTCGCGCATTGATATTGACGGCGCAACGAAGTTGTCCGTCGCTGCCTCGGCAAAGCTTACCGCGCCGTGGGTGAATCAATGCCTGGATATTCCTCGCCTGACGGAACTGACAAATGCAATTTCCGACTGGTATATCAGCCGAGGTTACATCACCAGTCGTGCCTTTTTAACCGAACAGGATCTCTCCTCTGGGGTGCTGCACATTGCGGTGCTTGAGGGAAAATTGCAGCAAATACGTCTGGAAGGTGTCCCATCGCGCACGCTGAAAATGATCTTTCCTGGGCTGGAAGGAAAGATTCTCAATCTGCGTGACATTGAACAGGGTATGGAGCAGTTGAACCGGGTTCGCCAGACGCCGGTGGAAATTGAAATTTTGCCGGGCAGCCAGCAGGGGTTATCAATAGTTAATCTGAGCGCCACGCCTGAATTCCCCGTTAACGGCTCCGTCAGTTTTGATAACAGCGGACAAAAGAGTACCGGAACCGGACAACTGAGCGGGGCATTATTTTTCAATAATATGCTCGGACTGGCGGATAAATGGTTTATCAGCGGCGGGCGTAGCAGCGATTTTTCGAGCAGTAAAGATGCGCAGAACGTTGCTGCTGGTGTGAGTGTTCCTTACGGCTACGGATTGCTGGATTACAGCTACAGCTGGAGTAACTATCTCAGCACCATTAATAACAATGGCTATGCATGGCGTTCCACCGGTGACAGTGAAACCCATCGTCTGACTGGCTCCTGGGTTTTGTTTCGCAACGGTGATATCAAAACCGCAGCATCGCTGGGTCTCACGCATCGAATCAACCGTAACAAATTGAACGATGTGCTGCTGGAAACCAGTAGCCGCAAGCTTTCCAGCGTTTCGCTGGGTATCAACCATACGCAAAAAATTGCTTCCGGCGTTGCGACGTTTAACCCCACATTCACCCAGGGCGTGCCGTGGTTTGGCGCAGAGGATGACAATGATAAACAGGGTGATGTGCCAAAGGCAGAATTTCGCAAATGGAGCGTCAGCGGCAGTTTTCAGCGCCCGCTGACAGAAAAACTGTGGTGGCTGAGCAGCCTCTATTTTCAATGGTCACCGGACCGCCTTTACGGCAGCGAACGCCTGACGCTGGGCGGTGAAACATCGGTACGCGGCTATAAAGAACAATACATTTCAGGAGATAACGGCGGCTACTGGCGCAACGAAGTGAATTACTCGCTTTTTACGCTGCCGGTGTTGGGACAGATTGGCGCGATAGCGGCATTCGACGGCGGCTGGCTGAAACAAGATAGCGTTGACAGGTATGCCTCTGGCACGTTGTGGGGGGCCGCGCTGGGATTAACCAGCTCAGGGCGCTGGTTCTCCAGTCAGTTTACCGTAGGAACACCGGTGAATTATCCGGACTGGCTGGCACCGGATCATCTCAATGTGTATTACCGCGTTGCGGTGGCTTTTTAAGGAACAAGGATGATGAAAAAGGATCAGGTTCGTTTCTCCCAGCGTTTGCTAAGTGGCATGTTGAGTTTCCTGCTGGCTACCCAACCACTGCTCCCGGCGATGGCTGCCGCCATCACGCCTGAAGGCAATACGCAGATGGATAAAGCCGCCAATGGTGTTCCGGTGGTGAATATTGCCACGCCGAACCAGTCCGGGATTTCACACAACAAATATAACGACTACAACGTGGGAAAAGAGGGACTGATCCTCAACAACGCGACCGGGCAATTTACCCAAACCCAGCTCGGCGGCATCGTCCAGAATAACCCGAACCTGCGTCCCGGAAAGGAAGCATCAGGGATCATCAACGAAGTTACCGGCGCTAACCGTTCGCAGCTACAGGGCTATACCGAAGTCGCGGGGAAAGCCGCCAACGTCATGGTCGCCAACCCCTACGGCATTACCTGTAACGGGTGCGGGTTTATCAACACGCCTAACGCCACACTGACTACCGGTAAACCGGTGCTGGATGCTAACGGTAACCTGCAGTCGCTGGATGTGAGCAAAGGCAGCATTACCATTGAAGGCAAAGGGCTGGATGGAAGCCAGAGCGATGCGGTGTCAATTATTGCCCGCGCCACGGAAATTAACGCAGCGCTACACGCCAAAGATCTGAATGTTATCGTCGGCGCGAATCGCATCGCGGCGAATGGCCAGACGAGCCCGCTGAATGGCGAAGGAGAAGCACCGAAAATCGCGGTAGACACTGGCGCATTAGGTGGGATGTACGCTAACCGTATTCATCTGGTCTCCAGCGAGAAAGGGCTGGGGGTCAACCTCGGGGATCTGAATGCCCGCCAGGGTGATATCACCCTCAATGCTAACGGGAAATTAACGATCGGCAACAGTCTGGCAAACGGTGGTCTTTCTGCCAGGGGAGAAGGTGTCACGTTGACCGGTAGTCATAAGACCGCAAGCGGGATGGCCATCAACAGCACCGGGGCGTTAGCGCTACAAGGTGCAAATCTCTCCAGTGGTGCAGGCGTGCTGCTGGGCAGCGATGGCAAGATGACGATCGATGGTGGCGGGGTTGCCGCAGCTGGAGAGTTGCAGATTACGGCTAAACAGGATGTAGCCATTGCCGCAACCACTCTGGTTAGCCAGAAAAACACCTCACTGCGTAGCGACGGTTCGCTGACAATCACCGACGGCAGCCTGACCAGTAAAGAAAAACTGGATGTCGCGGGCACTAATGGGATGACGCTGACCCGTTCCACACTGGGGAGTGATGCTGATGTTAGCCTTAACAGTCACGGCAATCTGTCGGCTAAAGGGGGATTGCTCTCTGCAGGTAACGGACTCACGCTGAAGGCACAGCGCATAGCACTGGATAACGCCAGTCGGGCCGATGCGAAAGGAGCATTAAGCCTGGCCGGTAGCGAAATGAACAACCAGGGACAGGTCAATGCGGGAGGCGCGTTGTCTCTTTCCGGTGACCACCTCGTGAATGGTGGTCAACTGGCTGCGAACGGCCATCTTGATGCGTCGGTAACCCGCCTCGAAAATGGGAGGCTGATGCAGGGTAACAGCGTATCGGTCCATAGCGGGTCGCTGGAAAATAGGGGCACACTGGCGAGCGGTGGCCTGCTTTCAGTACAGACAACAACGCTGAACCAACAGGGCACCCTCAGTGCGAAAAACGATGCGGATATCCGGGCAGATGCCACGCTGCTAAACGGTGGAACGTTGCTCTCTGATGGCTCATTAACGGTGCAGGCCGCGACAGTTGAACAATATGGCGTCCTCTCTGGCAGCCGGGGGGTGACAGTCAATGCTGAAAACCTCACCGCCGCGAAAGATTCGCTGATCGCCGGGCAACAGGGCATACAGTTAAACGCTGCGCAAAACCTGAACCTGAACGGTCAGGTTAATGCCGCTGGTGCGCTTAACGTGGGCGCAAAGCAGCTGACTACTGGCAAGGACGGCCATCTGCAGAGTGGTCTGGACCTTGTGATTACCGGCAACAGCGTCACGCTGGACGGTGTACAGGCGGCAAAAGGTTCGCTGGACGTAACGGCGGACAGGCTCAGTCATGGCGGAAAATCCACCGGGACACGCGTTGGTTTCAGCGCGCAGCAGTCAGTTGATAACCAGGGTGAACTGCTGGCCGATACCCTGATGCTCAGCACGGCGAAGCTGACTCATAGCGGTAGCGCCAGCGCTGAACGCATCTCGATTATTGCCCCTGAACTTTTCACCAGCAGCGGCTCTCTGGTAGCCGAAACGCTAGTTCTTCACAGTCAGCATGTTGTGAATAGCGGTCTGATGCAGGGCAACGCGGCAATGGACCTGCAGATTGATACGTTAGATAACCTTAGCGGCGGCTCGCTCTATGCCCGGCGTTCTCTGGCGCTGGATATACCGTATCTGACCAACCATGGGCTGATTACTACCGACGGTTCATTGCACCTCAACGGTCGCCAGTTGGTTAACGGCGGAGAAATTAACGGCGTTGATCTGCAAAGTGAATATGCGACGGTAAAAAACGAAACCGCGGGGCGCCTGCTGGCGGACACGTCATTATCTGTTAACGGACAGAAGACAGATAACCTCGGACTCATGGCCGCCGATACGCTTGTGCTGAACAGTCGGGACGTGAATAACGACGGCAATGTGCTGTCGGTGGGGGAATTAATCCTGAAGAATCAGACCCTCCACAACGCCGGCTTGCTGCAGGGCAGCACGCTGAATCTGGAAGCAAATACGTGGCAAAACAGCGGTAATGCGTTGGGTGAAACAGGGGTAACGGCAACGGTACACGACGTGTTCACTAACCAGGGCAACGTACTCAGCCAACAGGGTATGACCGTGCATGCCGCCAGCGTGAATAACGGCGGACTGCTGGCGGCGAAGGTGCTGGCATTACACGGCGATCTCAGTAACAGCGGGATCCTGCAGGGGAATCAGATGCTCGGCTGGGATGGCAATCGCTTCACTAACCTTGCTGGCGGGCAGGTAACCGGCGGCGAAGAGTTGCATCTTAGCGGAAAGCGTATCGACAACGATGGCCAACTGGAGGCCCGTACGGCGGCGATTACGCTGGACATCCTGCGGAACGGCGGCAGTATTCAGGCTCAGAATAGCCTGAAGATCACTGCCAGCGAGCGACTGGACAATCAGGGAGCGCTGCGCAGTCTGAATCTGTTCAAACTGGCTGCAGCGCAGTTGTTTAACGACAAAACGATTGCAGCAAAATCCCTTAGCATTTCCGCGCCGGAGCTTATGAATAACGGCACTGTGCAGGGTAATTCGGTGCTACAGCTCACCACCCGCAATCTGTTTAATGGTCAGCAGGGACAACTGGTTAGCGGCGCGGGGCTGGATTTAGGCCTCGACACGCTGGAAAACCACGGTCTGCTGTTGACGAATACCGACTTCACGCTGCGCGGCAGCACATTAATTAACGCCGGTGATATTCAGGCCGATTCCCTGGATCTGACGCTGGCAAACTCAGTTGAAAACCAGGGTAACCTGGTGGCGAAACAGGGGGCGTCGATAAATACCGCCTCTCTGGATAACCGCGGTACGCTGGCGGCGAAAAGTGTCACTCTGGATGGAAAATCCATCCGTAACAGCGGTCTGGTTCAGGGTAATGACAGTACCTCGGTTTCTGCGAATACCTTCACCACGGATGCCACAGGTAAATGGCTGGCCGGTAATGCGCTGTTGGTGCATACCAGTGCGATGGAAAACGCCGGCGTACTGCAGGGCGATGTCCTGACATTCACTGCCGACTCGCTGAATAACAGCGGCGTGCTTAACGGTTTACATGGCCTGGAAGGCAAGCTATCCGGGCGACTTATCAACCCCGGATACATTCAAAGTGGCGGCGTACTGACGCTGACGGCTGATGATATCAACAGCGCCGGGCGTATTGCCGGTGACAGGCTGACGCTTGCAGCCTCGACGCTAAACAATACTGGCCTGTGGCAGGGGACGAACGGGCTTGCGCTGTCTGGCGATGTGCTCACGACGGGTATAACGTCCCGTACGCTGAGCGGTGGCGCGTTGACCTTCGATGTCGGCAATATTACGACGCAGGGAACGCTGCAGGGGCAGCAACTTACGCTGACCGCTGATGACTGGCTGCACAAAGGCTCGCTGATAAGCCTGGGTAATCTGACGGCGACTGTAAACAACGGCCTTACCACGTCAGGCGACGTGATGAGTCATGGCGGAATGTCACTGACCGCGCAGCAGCTTGATAACAGCGGAAAGCTGCTCAGCGAAAGCGACGTAACGCTCGACGGCGCACAGCTTGATAACCGCGGCACGGTACAGGGAAATACCCTGACCCTGCAGCAAAACCGGATCCACAATCAGGGCACGCTGACCGGCCTGCAAAGCCTGACGCTGGAAGCACGTCAGCGTCTGATGGCGCGCATGGCGATGGCTTCACCGCAACAGGAATTGATTAACGCAGCAGGTGGTTCACTACTGACGCAGGGAACGCTAAAACTCACGTCTGGCGATGTGACGAATAATGGCACATGGCAGGGGCAGTCAATTCTGCTCAATGCGCAAGCGCTGACAAACAATGGGGCAATACACAGCGCCGACGCCCTGCAGCTTACGCTCGCGAATAACCTGACTTCTGCGGCGGGCAGCAAAATTACCGCGCTGGGTAACGCGACGCTACAGGCGCTTTCTCTGACTAACGCCGGGCAATGGACGGCGAAAAATCTTACGCTGAAGGGGGCAACCCTCGATAACAGCGCGGCAATTAGCGGCGTAAATGCGCTCACGCTTGCCATGAACGGCGCGGTCAGGCAGCAGAAAGCGGGCAGTATGCTGAGCGGCGGCGCGTTGGATCTGACTGCGGCGTCAGTCACCAACGAGGGCAAAATTCAGGGGGCGACGCTGGGCATGACGTCCGGCGCATTGACCAACAGCGGACGCCTACAAGGGGATAATGGCGCAACGCTGTCGCTGAGCGGCGATTTGATAAACCAGGCTTCCGGGGAGATTGTCAGCCGTCAGGGGCTGACGCTTTCTACTCCAGTGCTGTCCAACTACGGTTTAATGCAGAGCGGTGGAGAAACCCATCTTAACGCCACAGCTCGCGCGCTCAATGACGGTAAACTGCTTTCCGGCGCGGGAATGACGCTGACCACGCCGCAGTATTCCGGCGCAGGCTGGTTACAGGCGACAAACCTCATTCTGAATGCGGCAACGGCCACCAATGGCGGGAACTGGCTGGCCGACAGCGCCACGCTTACCGGTAACAATTTTACCAACCAGGGAACGACACAGGCCGGTCAGCTGGCGGTGAAATACACCCAGGTGACGAATAACGGTACGCTGTTGGGCAACTCGCAACTGAGTGTTAATGCCAGTCAGGTTAATCAGAATGCGGCAGGCAAACTGTTCAGCGGTGGCGACCTGTCCGTTGAAAGCCACGGGCTGGATGCGTTGGGGCAGGTGGTTGCGCTAGGTAATCTGACGCTGAAACTGGTGAATGGCTTTACTGCGCAAAGCGCGTTTGCCGCGGGTAAAACGCTGACCATGACCAGCGAGGGTGCTATCGACAACCGTAGCGTGCTTCAGGGGCAGTCGCTCAACCTGACGGCGGGCGGGCAGCTCAGCAATAACGGGCAAATCACAACGGGCAACGGTGCGAGCCACCTCAGCGGCAGCAACGTGGCGCTCAATGCCGCCGGAACGTTACAGGGCGGTGGGGATATTACGCTGACCAGTCGCGGTAATATTTCAGTCGATGGTTTCACCGGCACGCGTGGTTCTCTGACGCTCAATGCGCCTGGCGCTATCGTTAATACGGCGCTGTTGTACGCGGCAAATAATCTGGCGCTTTATGCCAACACCATTACCAACCAGCGCGGCGATATCCTTGCAGGCAACAATCTGTGGATGCAGCGAGATGCGGCGGGAAATGCCAACAGCGAAGTGGTCAACACCTCCGGCAATATCGAAACCCAGAACGGTGATATCACCATCAAAACCGGGCATCTGCTGAACCAGCGGGATGGGTTGACTATCAGTCAGAGAAAGCAGGATTTTTCTAATGCATTACCTTCGGGACCATTTTTATTTCCAATCACGATTGGTGATGGTAAGAAAAAGCCGGATGTTGAGCTTAGTCTGCAGGAATGGCTGAAATCACCTGAAAATATTATCTGGAGCTATTGGGGAGAACGTTGCGCCGGAAATAGTCAGATCTGCCACGATAGATATAAGTATCTTTTAGTTGGGAATGATCTTCGTCGTTTTATATTAAGTGAATCAATAGTTGAAGCGAATGCTACGGGGGATGCCGCACGTATTGCCTCAGGTAGGGATATTGTTATCAACGCTACAATAATGGATAACCGTGCAAGCCATATTCTTTCGGACAGAGAGGCATTACTGAGAGGAGATTCGTTGAATAATCTTTCTGCCGAAGCCGGGCATGAAATCGTTTATCAAGAGGCTGAATACCGGTGTGAGTGGTTCTCTGATAATTGCAATTTAACCCCTGAGAGACTTAAGGGCTATCCCAGATACGGTAAATGGTATCAGTCCACTGATACTTACGGAGGACTGGTTATACCCAATAAAGATGGCTTCGAATACATAGGGGTTCCGTATGTTTTAGGGGAAATTAAAAAGGAGTTTACAGCTGATAGTGAGTCATACCGCTCAGTAATTAGTGCGGGTGGGAATATTACAGCGACTTTCACTAATGACATTAGTAATACCAGCATCACAGCGAACAGTGGAGTTGGCACCACTATTTCTGTGCCAACCCTCAACACTCTCAGCAACCAAACTCTCAGTAATGGGGTGCAAAAGCAGGCGCTGGCAGGCAATGACACGGTGAGCGTCAGCTCCCCACAGTGGAACGACCAACTGCAGGATGCATTACAGCAGATTACCGGCGGCGGCACGCTGGAAAGCGGTGGCGTATCGGACGCCACGCTCAGCTCTGTTTCTACCACACAGAAAGGTGATGCCAGCCTCGGCCAACTCAATGGCCTGATTAACCCAGGCGAGAAGGGCGTGAATACCGCCGGGCAAAATCAGGGCAAAACGGTGGATACCAGTGCGTATCCGTTGCCTTCCGGAAAGAACGGTTATTTCGTCGTCTCCGACGATCCGAAAAGCCCGTACCTGATCAACGTCAACCCGAAACTGAATGGCCTTGGTCAACTCGATCCCAGCCTGTTTGGTGATTTGAATGCCATGCTGGGTATCAAACCGGGCAAAGCGCCGCGTGAAACTAACGTTGCGTATACCGATCAAAACCAGTTTCTGGGATCGGCCTATATGCTCGATCGTCTCAAACTGAACCCGGAATATGACTACCGTTTCCTCGGTGATGCGGCGTTCGATACCCGCTATGTCAGTAACGCCATGCTGAATAAGACGGGAAGTCGTTACATCAACGGTATAGGTTCTGACCTGGACCAGATGCGTTATCTGATGGACAGCGCTGCCAGTACCCAGCAGTCGCTGGGGCTGAAATTTGGGGTGGCCCTGACGGCCGATCAGATAGCGTCCCTTGAGCACAGCATGCTGTGGTGGGAAGCCGCGACCGTCAACGGTGAGACGGTAATGATACCGAAGCTGTATCTCTCGCCGAAAGATATCACGGTGAACAACGGTAGCGTCATTGCCGGGAATAATGTTCAGCTTACCAGCGGGAATATTACCAACGCTGGCAGTACGCTGCTGGCGAGAAACGATCTCACTCTCGACAGTCAGAACAGCATCAGCAACCTTAACAATAGTCTGATGCAGGCCGGGGGTAACCTTGAGCTGAGTGCGATTGGTGATATCAACAACGTCAGCTCCGCCATTAGCGGAAAAACGGTGACGCTGGAAAGCCTGGGCGGCAACATCAATAACCTGACGCTGGCGGAGCAGATTGATGTAAGTGCCAGGGACAAATACCGCAATGTGAGCTTTAAAGATACGTTGCTTGGTTCTGTGGCGTCCATTACCGCGCAGGACGGATTGTCGCTCTCGGCAGGCAAGGATATCTCCGTTACTGGCGCGAATCTCTCTGCGGGTGGCTCATTGCTGATGGATGCGTGGGGGGATATTGCGGTAAATGCCAACCAGATTAACGATGCCCGGAGCCATTCCGGACGCAGGGTCACAGAGACCGGTCGTTCGTCCGTGGACTGGCAGGGGAGCACCATCAGCGCGGGCGGTAACCTCGGTATCAATGCCGGGAATAACCTCAACGTCACCGCCAGCAATGTTAACGCGGGGGGGAATGCTCAGCTTACAGCGGGTAACGATCTCAATCTGAATGCGGCCACCACTCAGCAGAATAGCCGTAACGGCGGCAGTGAATCGCACAGCACCGGGCTTTCCCGTACCACCGTCTCAGCGGGTGACAATCTGGTGTTGAAAGCGGGTCAGGATATTAATTCTCACGCGGCCGGGCTGGCAGCGGAAAATGATGTGGGTCTGCTGGCCGGGCGTGATGTCAACCTGCTGGCTGAAGCAACAACCGACGGCGACAGCTATCGTGCGAAGAAGAAAACCGTGGTCAATGACGCCGTACGCCAGCAGGGGACGGAAATTGCCAGCGGCGGCGACACCGTCATTATCGCCGGGCGCGATGTGAGTGCGCAGGCAGCGGATGTTACGGCGCAGGACGACATCGGCGTCACGGCAGGCCGGGATGTGAATCTCACGACCGCCACAGAGAGCGATTATCACTACCAGGAAACCACGAAAACCAAAAAAGGATTCCTCAGTAAAAAAACTACCCATACGATTGAAGAAGACAGTGCTACGCGGGAAAAAGGCGCGTTGCTGAGCGGGGACAATGTGACTGTCGCCGCCGGGAATAACATTCTGGTACAGGGCTCAGCCGTTGCCGGTGACGGCAATGTGGCGCTGGGGGCTGGCAACAATGTGGATATCGTTGCTGCCACCAATACGGATACCTCATGGCGCTTTAAAGAGACGAAAAAGAGCGGGCTGATGGGGTCGGGCGGGATCGGCTTCACCATCGGTAGCAGTAAAACGACGCACGATCTGCGCGAAAAAGGCACCACCCAAAGCGAG
The DNA here is from genome assembly GCF_030332245.1 of Citrobacter sp. Cy070. Taxonomy (NCBI): domain Bacteria; kingdom Pseudomonadati; phylum Pseudomonadota; class Gammaproteobacteria; order Enterobacterales; family Enterobacteriaceae; genus Citrobacter; species Citrobacter sp. Cy070. The sequence continues at coordinate 98,290 of NZ_JAOWIG010000051.1, read as the reverse complement.
AGCTTCAGTACGGTCGGTTCTACGGGGGGCAACGTCAGTATCACCGCAGGCCAGCAGGCACATATCGGCGGCGCGGATATCATCGCCCAGAAAGATATTGCTGTGCGCGGCGATAGTGTACTTATTGAACCGGGACACGACAAACGCACCCGTGATGAGAAGTTTGAGCAGAAAACCAGCGGACTGACGGTGGCGTTGTCAGGGGCTGTGGGCAGTGCGGTGAACAGCGCGGTTTCAGCAGCGCAGGATGCGAAAGATGAGAGTGACGATCGTCTTGCGGCTCTGAAGGCAACGAAAGCGGCGCTTTCCGGCGTGCAGGCTGCGCAGGGGGTTGTAGTTGCTCAGGCTGGCGGCGATCCGAATAACGGTATAGGCGTCAGCATTTCTCTGACTTCCCAGAAATCAAAGTTTGAGCAGCATGCCCGGAGTGATACTGTGGCAGGCAGCACCCTGAATGCAGGCAACAATCTGGCTATTACGGCGACGGGTAAAGGTCAGAGCGGGAACAGCGGCGATATTCTGATCGGCGGCAGCCAGATAAAGGCGGGTGGGGACACCACGCTTGCAGCAGCGAATGATATCGTACTGAGCGGTGCGGCAAACACTCAACAGACAACCGGGAAAAATAGCAGCAGCGGCGGCGGTGTAGGGGTCAGCATTGGCGGAGGAACCAATGGCTATGGTATCAGCGTCTTCGCCAACGTGAATGCGGCAAAAGGACATGAGAAGGGTAACGGCACGGCGTGGACGGAGACCACGCTGGACAGCGGTGGCATAGTATCGATGACCAGTGGTCGCGATGCCCTTCTGAATGGCGCGCAGGTCAGCGGCGATAAAGTGGTCGCGGATATTGGTCGCGACCTGTGGATGAGCAGCCAGCAGGACAGCAACGACTACAAATCGAAGCAGAACAGCGTAGCGGCAGGCGGCAGTTTTACCTTCGGTAGCATGACCGGTTCGGGCTATATCAGTGCCAGCCAGGACAAGATGAAAAGCACTTATGACTCGGTTCAGGAGCAGACAGGGCTTTTTGCGGGCGATGGCGGATTTGATGTGACGGTGGGACGTCACACGCAACTGGATGGCGCGGTAATCGCTTCGACGGCAACGGGGGACAAAAACAGCCTGGATACCGGAACGCTGGGGTTCAGGGACCTTCATAACGAAGCGGATTTTAAGGTCAGTCATTCAGGCGTCAGCCTGAGCGGCGGCGGTTCTTTTGGCGGCGACACGTTTAAAGGCAATATGCCGGGTGGAATGATTTCAGCGGGTGGCAACAGCGGGCATGCGGAAGGAACCACGCAGGCGGCGGTAGCGGAAGGAACAATTACGGTTCGTGATACAGCGAACCAGCAGCAGGATGTATCCGGTCTGAGTCGTGATACGGAACATGCGAACGACAGCATCAGCCCGATTTTTGACAAAGAGAAAGAGCAGAAGCGGCTGCAGACGGTAAGTCTCATCAGTGATATTGGCGGTCAGGCAGCGGATATTGCCAGAACACAGGGAGAGATAAATGCGCTGAAAGAGGCGCGCAGGGACAATCCGAATCTGCCTGCGGATAAGCTGAAAGATACCCCGAAGTATAAGGAAGAACTGGCGAAGTATGGCACGGGCAGCGATATTCAGCGGGGGATTCAGGCGGCAACGGCGGCGCTTCAGGGGCTGGCTGGCGGTAATATGGGGGCCGCGCTGGCGGGGGCGTCGGCACCGGAGCTGGCGCATCTGCTTAAATCGACAGAGGGCAATACTGCGGTAAATGTCATTGCCCACGCGATATTGGGCGGCGCAGTGGCGGCGATGCAGGGCAACAGCGCGGCGGCGGGCGCAGCGGGTGCGGCAACGGGTGAACTTGCGGCCCGGGCGATTGCAGGTATGCTGTATCCTGATGTGACTGACCTGTCGCAACTGAGTGAGGATCAGAAGCAGACCATCAGCACGCTGGCAACGATATCAGCAGGGATGGCCGGTGGTCTGTCGGGTGACAGTACGGCGTCGGCGGCTGCCGGGGCGCAGGCCGGGAAAAATGCGGTTGAGAATAACTCACTGAGTCTGCCGAAAGGGCTGAATGATATTGGTTTATCTCAGCAGTCACTTGCAGCCAGTATGCTCCAGAATGGTGCTTCACCGGATGAACTGGCGGCGGCGTTGGTTAAAAACTCGCAGGGTCAGATACCTGAAGGGCAGGATGCTGTTAAAGGGTTGCTGACAGCATGGGCAGAGTTCTTTGGGGTTCCGGTCAGTGCGCTGACGGCTGATGGAGAAATGACGCCGCAACGAGCAGCAGAAATCGTGGCAAGTGGTGTGCCGACCAGTGAAGCGAAGCTGGTTCAGTATGTGGCAGCCAAAGCGTTTCTGGCTGTTGCGAAGAATACAAATAGTAACCCTGCGCATAATGCGGCCAGCTATGCTGGTTTGAAGATGGATTTGAAAACAACCGAAGCGGCAAATGAAGTTGTAGAAAGTCTACGTAATACAGGGCAGTTGCCTCAGTATTATGTTGATAAAACACAAGCTATGACTAATGGCTGGAAGCCAGGGAAGGCATTAAATAATACAAATCCTGGCGGCCAGATAGGGGGAGATATTTTTCAAAACTCAACGAATATATTACCTTCTTCGGCAGGAAGAGTATGGAGAGAAGCGGATATCGGAATAAATAACACTATGTCAAGAAGCAATCAGCCGGGAACAAGGTTATTGTATTCAAACGATGGTTTACTTTATATCACAACAGATCACTATGAAACTGCAACTTCAATTGGTAGGTGGAAGTGAATATGAATGAAATAATTCTGGATGGAAAAAAAATACAGAATGAGTCAGATTTTCATAGTGTTATGTCTGATTTGCTGGATTTTGGTCCTTATTATGGTCGAAATCTTGATGCTTTATGGGATCGTCTTAGCACTGATATTGAAAGACCAGTAAAAATAATTTGGTTACATTCTGAACTATCAAGACAAAATCTTGGTGAATCCTTTGACAGGATTATCCAAATTTTTGAGAGGACCAGGCAGCAAGATATTACATTTAAATGGGATGAAAGATTTGATTATATTTTGAAATAACAAAGATCCCGGTTCATTGGCCGGGATTCTTTTATCAAATATTACCCAAAATGCCCGTCCCCGCGCCTGTACACCGGCAGATCGCCAGTGTCGTTCAGCGCGCCGGGAAAGGCCCCAATCCACTGTTCCATGGTGGGAACGACGCTTAACCCCTCGGCGTAGCCCCGCAGCTCGCGGGTGTTCTGGGTGGTGATAACGATGCAGTCGGGCATCACCCGGATCTTAATCGGCATCCCGCAGATAAATCCTGCCTGCGCTACCCACTCGCTACGCAAAAATATCGCGTTATGCACGGCCCGGCTGTAGTACTTGCAAAGGGCGGTAGCTTGCACGGCGACAGCGTGGTGGTTGAACCTGGGCATGATAAGCGCACCCGTGACGAGAAGTTTGAGCAGAAGAGCAGCGGGCTGACGGTGGCGCTGTCGGGTACTGTCGGCAGCGCGATTAACAATACGGTCAGCATGGCGCAGGACACGAAAGAGCAGAGTGACGGACGTCTTCAGGCGCTTCAGGCTACCAAAACGGTGCTGTCGGGCGTTCAGGCCGGACAGGCCGTTGACATGGCGGCAACCACGAGCGACCCGAACGCGGTGGGCGTCAGTGTTTCGCTGACGTCACAGAAATCGAAATCTGAGCAACATGTTCTGAGCGATACCGTAGCAGGCAGCACGCTGAACGCGGGCAACAACCTGACGATTGCCGCCACCGGTAAAGGCCAGGGCGGGAACAGCGGCGATATTCTGACAGGTGGAAGCCAGCTGAAGGCAGGTGGAGATACTCAGCTTACGGCAGCTAACGACATTGTGCTGAGCGGCGCGGCAAACACCCAACAGACAACCGGGAAAAACAGCAGCAGCGGTGGTGGTGTGGGGGTCAGCACTGGCGGCGGAAGTAATGGCTATGGCATCAGCGTCTTCGCCAGCGTGAACGCGGCAAAAGGAAATGAGAAGGGTAACGGCACGGCGTGGACTGAAACCACGCTGGACAGCGGTGGCACGGTCTCGATGACCAGCGGTCGTGATGCGTTTCTGAACGGTGCGCAGGTCAGCGGCGATAAAGTGGTGGCTGACATTGGTCGGGACCTGTGGATGAGCAGCCAGCAGGACAGTAACGACTACAAATCGAAGCAGGACAGCGTGGCGGCGGGGGGCAGTTTCACCTTCGGCAGCATGAGCGGCTCAGGGTATGTCAGCGCCTCCCAGGACAAAATGAAGAGTACGTTTGACTCGGTTCAGGAGCAGACGGGACTCTTCGCGGGGGACGGTGGTTTTGATGTGACGGTGGGGCGTCACACGCAGCTGGACGGTGCGGTGATAGCCTCGACGGCGACGGCGGATAAAAACAGTCTGGACACGGGAACGCTGGGGTTCAGGGATATCCACAACGAAGCGGATTTTACGGTCAGCCATACGGGAGCCAGCCTGAGCATCGGCGGTGAATTTGGTGGAGACCAGTTCAAAGGGAATATGCCGGGCGGGATGATATCGGGTGGTGGCAACAGCGGTCATGCGGAAGGGACCACACAGGCGGCGGTGGCGGAAGGGGCGATAACCGTTCGCGATACGGCAAACCAGAAACAGGATGTCGAAACGCTCAGCAGGGACACGGCGCACGCGAACGACAGCATCAGCCCGATCTTCGACAAGGAGAAAGAGCAGAAGCGTCTGAAAGAAATCGGGATGATCAGCGATATTGGCAGTCAGGCGGCAAACATTGCGCGGACGCAGGGAGAGCTGAATGCGCTGAAAGTGGCGCAGGATCGATACGGAGCTCTTCCGGGGGATGCGACGGAAGAGCAGCGACAGGCATATCTGGCGAAACTGCGTGAAACGCCGGAATACAAAAAAGAGCAGGAAAAGTACGGCACGGGCAGCAATATCCAGCGAGGGATCCAGGCGGCGACGGCGGCGCTTCAGGGGCTGGCAGGCGGTGATGTGGGTGCCGCACTGGCGGGGGCTTCGGCGCCGGATCTGGCGCATCTGCTTAAAGGGACGGAGGGGAATACAGCGGTCAATGTCATCGCCCACGCGATACTGGGTGGCGCAGTGGCGGTGATGCAGGGAAACAGCGCGGCGGCAGGTGCAGCGGGTGCGGCAGCGGGTGAGCTTGCGGCAAAAGCGATAATGGCAGCGATGTATCCGGGGAAAGAAGTCAGTGAGCTGGGTGAGTCGGATAAGCAGCTTATCAGCACGCTGGCGAGTATCTCAGCGGGTATGGCAGGGGGTCTGGCAGGAGACAGTACGACCTCGGCAGCAGCAGGCGCACAGGCCGGGAAGAATGCGGTTGAGAATAACTTCCTGAGTGTGTCAGAGAAGACAGAGCTTGAGTTAGCGAAGCTCAAACTCAACAGCAAAGACCCGGCAGAGCGTGAGCTGGCACAGCAGACAATCAATGAGCTGCGTGAAAAGGATATCGCCAGCGACCAGAAAGTCATTGATGCCTGTGGTAATGGTAATGCCGGAAGTGCAGCATGTGCGGGTGCAAGGCTGGAAGTTATCGCTGCGAAAGGTGAATACGAGAACACCGGCAACTACAACTCGAAAGCCAGCCAGCAATACGGAGATGCTTACGGCCAGATAGTAAATCTGCTGAATATCACCAGCGTTGATGCGCAGAATCAGCAGCAGGTGAAGGATGCACTAACGCAGTATGCAATGGATGTGCTGGGTGTTGATCGCCAGACGGCTCAGGGTTATGCCGAAACGAAGCAGGGAATGGATATTATCGTTGCTTCGGTGACTCCAGTGTTGGGTTCAGTGGCAGCAAAACAGCTCAGTAAAGTCGTTGATGCTAATCTCAAGGTTGTTGCGAAAGGTAATGTAGACGGGGCTAAATTCACTGATACCAATCAGGGTGCAAGACCATCCAACTTAGCAGATGTGAATAAGCCAACACTCATTGATGGAAGAATCCAAGCTAAAATAGATAAGCAAGGCAAGCCTCTTCCTAATGGAAATATGGCTACAGCTCATGCTGAAGTGGGCGTCATCCAACAAGCTTTTGAAAAGGGTATGTCTCAAGGGCGTGAGATGACAATGAGTGTATCTAAAGAGCCTGTATGTGGTTATTGTCGTGGTGATATAGCTGCTATGGCCGATAAAGCGGGGCTAAAATCTTTAACAATCTATGAAGAGACTACTGGGTCTGTCCTCTATTGGTAGCCGGGAATGAAATCTCTCAAGGCCAGGGATTAAAATGAATTTTAAAATGAGTTGGACGCTAAATGGAACTGGCGGAAATAAGCAGATTTCAAACTGGGATGATATATTAAATCAGTTGAAACAACTTCAGGGAAAAAAAGGTTCCATAACTCTTGATACCCTAACCAGTGTGGATAGTGGAGCTGAAATGCTTCAGGTAAGAACAGAAAATAATTTTTACCTAATAACATTAGGTGAGATTTTCGAAGATGAATATCAGATAAGAAGTTACTGGGATCGCTCTAAACTTGATGCCGAAATGATGATACTTGGTGATTATTGGCCTGAACGTCAGCTTACAAAAGACTTTGATATTGTTATCAGTGTTTTTAAGGAATTTTTTAATACTGGCAACGTATCAATGGAGCTTTTGAGCTAACACATAGATCCCGAGCATACGTCAGGATTTTTGATTTCACAGCTATAAGTTCTTTAACAGCGCTGGGAAAAGTGGAGAACGGGGAGCAAAACCGCGTATCTGGCTGGCGGTGATATGGGGGCCGCGCTGGCGGGGGCATCGGCACCGGAGCTCGCGCATCTGCTTAAATCGACAGAGGGCAATAGTGCGGTAAATGTTATTGCCCACGCGATACTGGGCGGCGCAGTGGCGGCGATGCAGGGAAACAGCGCGGCAGCGGCTGCCGGGGCGCAGGCCGGGAAAAATGCGATTGAGAATAATGCACTTGGTGATAAGGACAAGTTACCGGTCAATATTTTCGACATCAATCCGCTGAAACCAAATGTTCTGGACACTGATGGGGAGCCGTTGAAAGGTGGTGGTGGCATTGGTAAGTTCACGATTAATAAAGGACAACAGAACAAGCACTTACCAGGAACGAACGAGTATAAAATAGCTTCCGAAGCGGGTTTGAATAAAAGTGTTCTTACCCTGGCACCTGATTCATTGCTACCCAAATTGGGAACGTCCCGTAGGTGTTCCTGGTTCTAAGGAGCGCATAAATTATGGTCAAAATATTGGAAACTATATTGACCCTCAGACAGGAGTATCTACTCCTACTACAAATGGCATAGTCCACTATGGTAAAAATGGTGTGCATATTGTTCCCGCAAGACCTTCAGAATAATAAGGGAGAAGTAATGGTTTTATCTGATTTAAGTGTATACCTGAGACTTTCATTGCAGAGGGCTTTGTTGGGAAACGTGACCCCTAATATTAGAGCCGTTATTGCTGAATTATCTGGTAAGAACATTAGCTTACTTTTTTATTTTGAAGGTGAAGTTGATGATGACGACGAAGAGCTTGCGTCGGTAATAGAAACGGAAATTATTGCCGATTTTGATGATGATTTTACTGTAGATACAACAGTTCAGCGCCTTGATTCTCCACAGAGGATAAAGAATACAAATGGTTTACTGGTATATCTAAGAAAAGAGTAATAATGAAGATCCCGGCTCTGTGCTGGGATCGTGTTATCAGCCGTCAGACTTGCCCACAATGCCCGCCCCCGCGCCTGTACACCGGCAGTTCGTCGGTGTACAGGCGCTCAACGGTAATAGCAGCGGCTGACATCGCTGCTATGATGCGGGGTGCAGGTACAAACACCACGGCGAGGCGGTAGCGTGCCGGGGGCGAAAACCGCGTATCGGGGCGTTGGGTCCAGTACAGCAAAATGCAGCAGGAAAACTGGGTTGTAACTTGCTGAGTACACAGGAAAAACTGTCGTTCACAGGCTGACTTCGCAACGGAAAAAGTTGTTGTTGAGAATAACTCGTTGAGCAAGGATAAGCCCGGTATCTTTGATATCAATCCGATGCTGAAAATTGGGATTGAGGATGTTGACGGAGAGTTGATGAAAGGTGGCGGTGGAATCGCTAATGGTCTGCCTTCATATAAACAATCAGAAAAGGATGTTGGTAAAGACCTGGGAGCTAGGGGCAATTTGGCCAGGATCTCAAAAAAAGCATGGAACTAAAACGGGTCTATTTACACTGTGCGCCGGGGTTTTTCCCCGATAATTCCCCATTGCTTCCCCATACAGAAAACAGGCATAAAAAAACCAACCGTAGAAGGTTGGTTTTTTTGGGGAATTTTGGTCGGCACGAGAGGATTTGAACCTCCGACCCCCGACACCCCATGACGGTGCGCTACCAGGCTGCGCTACGTGCCGACACTTATGGCTGCTAATACTACTGCTTTCCACCACGAATGCAAGAGGATGGACTGCTAACTGATTTATAATTAATCAGTTAGCGATAAATCGTTTCTCATCCGTCAGCACTTGCAGCAGCAAACTTAGCTGCGGTTTCTGATCTTTAATTTTCTCGCCGCGTAAATTATAGGTCTGGTAATTACCGTTGTTATTAAGCACCAGCGTCATCTCTGGTGTGGTAATGGCCATGGTGCTGCTGTCAGCTGCCGTGACCCAGTAATGGCGGCGTGTTGCATTAAACAAATCCTGACCCTGTGAGTACTCGCTTGCTGGGGTACTGACGTGGAGCAGGCGCTGCATCAGTGTTGTCATCAGGTCAGTATGATCGGTCAGGCTATTAATACGCTGCGCAGGTGTTCCCGGCCAGTGAATAACCAGAGGCACCTGTAGATGGCCACGCGACCAGGCAAAGTTATTCTCTTCCTGCGTCAACGGCACGCCCCGGCCCGCGGTAATAATGACCACCGTGTTGTTCAGTTTGCCGGAGTCACGCAGGGCGCTGAGTATACGGTTGATGTTGGCATCCACATCTTGCGCCGCGCTGGCGTAGCGTTTGGCAAAATTCTTCTGGTTGCTGTCATCAAGGTTCGTTCCGTTAAAGGAAACCCATGAGAACCAACGGTTATCATCTTGCGCATAGCGGCCCAGCCAGTTAATCCACTGGCTTGCAGTTTGTTGATCAGATTGCGTTTGCACGTTTGGCATCGAAAAGTCTGACAGCAATGCCTGGCGATACAGTGGGCTAGTGAAGCCATCAGAGGAGAACAATCCCAACTGATAGCCTTGTTGATTCAGCGCAGAGATTAGCGCGGCAGGCGTTCGGGTCGACAAAATGCCGTCCATGTAGCTTGGTGAAACGCCATAAAACAGGCCAAAAATCCCGTTGTCGGCAGTATTTCCCGAACTCATGTGGCGCGTAAAGGAGATATTCTGCCCGGCAAATTCTGCCAGAGCAGGCATTTGCTGTTCAAAGCGCGAGTAGTTCAGACCGTCAACGGTGATCAGCAGGACATTCTGACCCGTTCCCATATCACGGTAACGCAGCTCACTGAGCGGATACTGGACGGAGACCGCTTCCGGATTACCCTGTTCAATCAGGCGGCGTTGATACTCTTGCGCATCCAACAGACCATGTTTTTCCAGAAACTTACGCGCCGTCATCGGGTAAGAGAGCGGCAGGTTTGCGCGCTGCATGGTAATCGGGCGATAGAAGTTGGCATCAGCCCAGATGTACACCACGTGCGAGGCGATAAAGCAAATGAAGAAGAATGCGGCTAACGGTTTGGCAAAATGGCGGCGACGCGTCAGGCTGCGCAGTTTCTGCCAGCTCCAGGTCGCAAACAGCATTTCGATTAGCAGAATGATTGGCACACTGATAAACATCAGTTGCCAGTCACGCGCCGCTTCATTCTGGTCAGGGTTAATGACCAGCTCCCAGACGATGGGGTTGAGATGCAGGTGGAAGCGGGTGAACACTTCGCTGTCGATGAGCAACAGCGTCATACCTGCTGTCGCCAGAATGGCTGATAAGAATCGCATCAGCCTCTGGGACATGACGATAAACGTCAGAGGAAACAGGATTAGCAGATAGGTGGCAAACACCAGAAAACTAAAATGTCCGACCAGGCTTACATAGGAATAAACACGCCCTGCAAGCGTTGTCGGCCAGTCGGCGACAAACAGGTAACGGCTACCGAGTACCATGGCCAACAGAATGTTGAACAAGGCAAACCAGTGCCCCCAGCTAACCATCTGGGAGACTTTCTCACGGTAGCGCTGACGATGAGTTACCATAAACTGTTGTTCGTTTCCCCGGAGCAGGCTCTTAATGCGCTTGGTCGTCGTTTACCGAAGACTGCAATGCGCGGGCAAAAGAGTTGGCAATCGCCTGGCGCTGGGCCGGTGCGATGCTTGTATTGATAAGGTTAGTCACCATATTTCCCAATACCATCAGGGAAAGATCGGTTGGCGCCTTATGTTTTTCCAGTACGTTGAGCATCTCATTCAGCAGTTGTTCAACGTGTTCGTCACTATAGCGGGAAATTTGTGGCATAAATCGAAATCAGTCTGTTCATGAAAGGGCAACATATTACCGTACAGACAGTTTTTTTTCTGCTTTTTTATCTTCTATTGCGTCACTGCCCGGCAGGTGGTTGAATACCGCCCGGTCTAAAAGGAGAGTTTATCATGAGTCTGGATATCAACCAGATTGCCCTGCACCAGCTTATCAAACGTGACGAGCAGAACCTTGAGCTGGTCTTGCGCGATTCATTACTGGAACCGACAGCGACGGTTGTCGAGATGATGGCTGAGCTGCACCGGGTGTATAGCGCCAAGAATAAAGCCTATGGCCTGTTTAGCGAAGAGAGTGAACTGGCGCAAACGCTGCGTTTACAGCGTCAGGGTGAAGAGGATTTTCTGGCATTTAGTCGTGCCGCGACCGGACGCTTGCGGGACGAGCTGGCGAAATATCCTTTTGCCGACGGCGGTATTGTCCTGTTCTGCCATTACCGTTATCTGGCGGTAGAGTATCTGCTGGTCGCCGTGCTGAACAATTTAAGTAGCATGCGCGTCAATGAAAATCTGGATATCAATCCGACGCACTATCTGGATATCAATCATGCGGATATTGTGGCGCGTATTGATTTAACCGAGTGGGAAACCAATCCGGAGTCCACGCGCTATCTGACGTTCCTGAAAGGGCGGGTCGGGCGTAAAGTTGCCGATTTCTTTATGGATTTCCTCGGTGCCAGCGAAGGTCTGAATGCCAAAGCGCAAAACCGTGGCCTGCTGCAGGCAGTGGACGACTTTACCGCTGAGGCGCAGCTCGATAAAGCTGAGCGTCAGAACGTGCGCCAGCAGGTGTACAGCTACTGCAACGAACAGCTACAAGCCGGTGAAGAGATCGAACTGGAGTCGCTGTCCAAAGAGCTTTCCGGCGTCAGTGAAGTCAGCTTCAGCGAATTTACCGCAGATAAAGGCTACGAGCTGGAAGAGAGCTTTCCGGCGGATCGCAGTACGCTGCGTCAGTTAACCAAATTTGCCGGAAGCGGCGGTGGGTTAACCATCAACTTCGACGCCATGTTACTGGGTGAACGTATTTTCTGGGATCCGGCTACAGATACTTTGACCATCAAAGGTACGCCGCCGAACCTGCGCGACCAGCTGCAGCGTCGCACGTCGGGCGGGAAATAAAACCGTTTGCCGGATGAGAGCGTAAACGCCTTATCCGGTCGACGAGTACCATCAGTATCGATTACAAAATCCCATAAAAAAACCCCGCCTTGGCGGGGTTTTTCTTCAACTTGTTTGCGATTACGCGCGAACGAAGTCGATGTGAGACAGCTTCGGCTTGAACGGGTGACGCTGTACAGCCTGAGCTTTAACTTTAACTTCTTTACCGTCAACAACGATGGTCAGAACTTCGCTGTAGAATTCAGCTTTAGCTTGCATGTTCATAACTGCATCGTGATCCAGTTCGATAGCAATCGGGGCTTCTGCGCCACCGTAGATGATTGCCGGGAACTTGTTAGCGGCACGCAGGCGGCGGCTCGCACCCTTACCCTGCTCTTTACGTACTTCAGCGTTGATAGTAAACATTTAAATCTCTCTTTAATAATTCCTGCTACAGGCGACCCAGCAACAGGTAAGTGATCTGCTTTGCGTATGCAAAAGCGGGCGAGATTCTATACTCAAACGGCTGGTACATCAATCAAAAGTACGATTAACCGCGTAATTCATGTGCCCGACGAAAGCGTCCTTCATAATCGAAGACCTTTTCACGGACCTGCCAGTACTGACCTTTCATGCGCGCGACCACGAAATCAGGATGACGTAACAGCGCCTGCTGGGCGAGGATATCGGCGGCGGTTATCCAGCGTAAGGGAATGCCGGGCGTTCGGGTGTGCGGGCGAATAAACAGTTGCTCGAAGGCTGTACGCTGCGCGGGAGTATGCAGGCGAAAGCGTTCGCTGACGTCGGCGCCATCTTCATCGTAATAGGTAATTTTCAGCCATTCGCCTTTTTCATCCTGCCCATTTTGTAGCGCCATCCCGCTGCAGCGCAAAACCAGCGCATCTTTAAGCCTGAGCGCGGCTTTCAGCATGTCATCCGGGTCAACCAGTACCGTGTCGCACTCCCGACAACGGCGGGCGGCGATGTCATTTTCCGCGTTGCACTGCGGGCAGTTTTTAAAACGGAAACGAAAATCGCACTGTTCGCGATGGCCGTCATCATCTTCAAACCATCCCTGACAGCGGCGGCCAAAGTGCTCAATCAGCGTGCCGTCGGCCGTTGTTTTTCCCCAGAAGGTGTTGGCAAAGCCGCAGGCAGGACAGAACACCTGTACCGGAACGTTGTCACTTTTCCCTTTGGGCGCACCCACTTCCGGAGCGTACAGGTCGTGCGGATTCCCGGCGTAATCAAGGATCAGACAGTCCGTTTTCCCCGGCGCCAGGCGCAACCCTCGTCCAACGATTTGTTGGTAAAGGCTAACTGACTCGGTCGGGCGCAGAATGGCGATAAGGTCGACGTGCGGGGCATCGAAGCCAGTGGTCAGGACCGACACATTCACCAGATAGCGAAAACGTTGGGCTTTGAACTCTTCAATCAACACGTCGCGTTCAGCGCCAGGCGTGTCCCCGGTGATAAGCGCCGCATCATCAGCAGGCAGCAGGCCGACTATCTCTTTGGCGTGCTCAACGGTAGCGGCGAAAATCATTACCCCTTTGCGTGTCTGAGCAAACTCGACAATCTGGCTGATGATATGCGGCGTTATTCGCTGCTGCTTTTTCAGTTCCTGATTCAGGTCCGCTTCGCTAAACAGGCCGTTACTTTGCGCCTGCAGGCGGCTGAAATCATATTGTACGACCGGCATGTCGAGGCGTTCTGGCGGCGTCAGGTAGCCGTGTTTAATCATGTAGCGCAGCGGTAATTCATAAATGCAGTCGCGAAACAGTGCTTTTTCATCGCCGCGCACCATTCCGTGATAATGAAAATGATAAATCCAGCCTTTGCCCAAGCGAAAAGGCGTGGCGGTAAGTCCGAGCAGGCGTAAGTGAGGGTTTACGTTGGTCAGGTGTGTCAGGATTTGTTGATACTGGCTCTCTTCATCATCACCAATGCGATGGCATTCATCGACGATGAGCAGGGAGAATTCTCCCTGAAAGGCGTCCAGATTGCGCGCCACCGACTGTACGCTGCCAAATACCACTTTCCCGTGACTCTCTTTACGCTTCAGACCTGCGGCAAAAATATCGGCTTCCAGCCCCAGCGCGCAATATTTCGCGTGGTTTTGCGCGACCAGCTCTTTGACGTGCGCCAGTACCAGTACGCGACCCCGCGCCACGCGGGCCAGCTCGGCAATCACCAGGCTTTTGCCTGCGCCTGTGGGGAGGACGATAACTGCCGGAGTACGGTGATGGCGAAAATGGTTGAGCGTGGCATCCACGGCTTCTTTTTGGTAAGGACGAAGAGTAAAAATCATGGGCTCACAATATGTAACAGTCTCGCGTATAGTATGCCACGAATCTTTTTCCCTTGAGGGAAGTTGTTAGCTCGTTATACTGAGCGGAAAACGGCTCCACTTTTCGGGCATAACGCCCGATTTCCGTATTGTTACAGGCAAAATCACACTCATGCGACTTGATAAATTTATCGCTCAGCAACTCGGCGTCAGCCGCGCTATTGCCGGGCGTGAGATCCGTGGTAACCGTGTTACCGTCGACGGCGAAATCGTCAGAAATAGCGCTTTTAAGCTGCTGCCAGAGCACGACGTAGAATATGACGGTAATTCCCTGGTTCAACAAAATGGCCCGCGCTATTTTATGCTGAATAAGCCCCAGGGTTATGTTTGCTCAACGGATGACCCGGATCACCCGACTGTGCTCTATTTCCTTGATGAACCAGTGGCCTACAAACTGCATGCGGCAGGGCGTCTGGATATCGATACCACCGGACTGGTGTTAATGACCGACGACGGACAGTGGTCACATCGCATCACTTCGCCACGCCACCATTGTGAGAAAACCTATCTGGTAACGCTGGAGTCGCCAGTGGCAGATGATACCGCCGAACTGTTTGCCCGTGGCGTACAGTTGCACAATGAGAAAGACCTGACCAAACCCGCCGTGCTGGAAGTGATTACGCCGACTCAGGTACGTTTGACCATCAGTGAAGGGCGCTATCATCAGGTTAAACGTATGTTTGCCGCCGTGGGAAACCACGTTGTGGAACTGCATCGTGAACGCATCGGTGCCATCAAGCTTGATGAGGATCTGGCGCCCGGAGAATACCGTCCATTGACCGAAGAAGAAATCGCCAGCGTTAACTTAACCCCGCGTTAATTTCAGGAGCTAAATGTGACCACCCGGCAGAACTCTTCAATTGCCATTGTTTTTATCCTTGGCTTATTGGCCATGTTGATGCCGTTGTCGATCGATATGTATCTTCCGGCACTGCCGGTGATCTCTGCTCAATTTGGCGTGCCGGCAGGCAGCGCGCAAATGACCCTCAGTACCTATATTCTGGGGTTCGCGGTTGGGCAGTTGATCTATGGTCCGATGGCCGACAGCATCGGGCGTAAACCGGTGATACTGGGCGGGACTCTGGTGTTTGCGGCAGCAGCGGTCGCCTGTGCGTTGGCGCAAACTATCGATCAGTTGATCACTATGCGTTTCTTCCATGGTCTGGCAGCTGCGGCGGCAAGCGTGGTCATCAATGCCCTGATGCGCGACATCTATCCGAAAGAAGAATTCTCGCGCATGATGTCATTTGTCATGCTGGTGACGACGATTGCGCCACTGATGGCACCTATTGTGGGTGGTTGGGTGCTGGTATGGCTGAGTTGGCACTATATCTTCTGGATCCTCGCTGTGGCGGCGATTCTGGCCTCGGTGATGATCTTTACGCTGATCAAAGAGACCTTGCCCGTAGAGCGTCGCCAGCCGTTTCGCTTGCGCACGACTCTGGGCAACTTTGCCTCGCTGTTTCGCCACAAGCGCGTCCTGAGTTACATGCTGGCCAGTGGGTTTAGCTTTGCCGGGATGTTTTCTTTCCTGAGCGCCGGACCTTTTGTCTACATTGAGATCAACCACGTTTCACCGCAGAATTTCGGCTATTACTTCGCGCTGAATATTGTGTTCCTGTTCGTGATGACCATCATCAACAGCCGCTTTGTTCGGCGGGTTGGTGCACTAAATATGTTCCGTACCGGGCTGTGGATCCAGTTTGTGATGGCGGGCTGGATGGTATTCAGCGCGCTGTTCGGCGTTGGATTCTGGGCACTGGTTGTCGGTGTTGCGGCGTTTGTAGGTTGTGTGTCGATGGTGTCATCAAATGCGATGGCGGTCATTCTGGATGAGTTTCCACACATGGCCGGGACGGCCTCATCGTTGGCGGGGACGTTTCGTTTTGGCATCGGCGCGATTGTTGGCGCGCTGTTATCTCTGGCAACCTTTAACTCGGCCTGGCCAATGATATGGTCGATAGCGTTTTGCGCCACCAGCTCAATTATCTTCTATCTCTACGCCAGTCGCGCCAAAAAACGGTGATCTATTACACAACCTGGGGGTCATAAGGCCTCCAGAGTTGATGTACATCAACCGCAAATCTATCATTTTCCCCGCTTATGTTTATTTTATGTAAAATAAATTTATGTAAAAAGTCACATCATTGTAGTTAAAAAGGTTGAGTTAGATCGCAGAAACGAGTACATATAGCGCGGAAACATGCCTGAACCGTTGAATAAATTTAAATAGTGGGTTCGGAAAGCGGCATAAAGACTGGGTGTAAACGTTTACCAACTGTCTAAAGACGTATTGTCAATGATGTGTTAATATTGATGTAAAATAATTGTGAAGTGATTGTACTTCCAGGGAAAGAAAGTGATGACATTACAACTCTCAATCGTTCATCGTCTGCCGCAGTGCTATCGTTGGTCGGTGGGTTTCGCAGGTTCAAAGGTTGAACCGATTCCGCACAACGGTCAGAGCAATGAGAACAGCCTGGTGGCCCTCAAATTGCTTAGTCCTGATGGTGACAGCGCATGGTCAGTCATGCATAAACTTAGCCAGGCTCTCAGCGACATTGAGGTACCTTGTTCCGTGCTGGAATGTGAAGGGGAACCGTGCCTGTTTGTGAATCGCCAGGATGAGTTTGCCGCGACCTGCAGACTGAAAAATTTCGGCGTGGCTATCGCAGAACCGTTTTCAAACAACAATCCGTTTTGAGCGTCAGCTTAGCGCGAGCAGCTGACGCGTATAGGCCTGTTGTGGCGCGTTAAATACGTGCTCGCATTGCCCCTGTTCCACGACTTCTCCCTGCCGCAACACAATTACCTGATGGCATAACGCACGTACAACATGCAAATCATGGCTGATAAAAATATAAGCCAGACGATGCTTTTCCTGTAAGGACTTTAACAGCGTGAGGATTTGCGCCTGTACGGTTCTGTCGAGCGAGGATGTTGGCTCATCCAGAATGATCAGCGAGGGTTTGAGAATCAATGCCCTGGCAATGGCTATGCGCTGGCGTTGACCGCCAGAAAACTCTGCAGGATAACGATGGCGGGTTTCGCTATCGAGTCCGACTTCAGCCATCACTGCTTTTACCTGCGCTTCACGCTGTTCAGCGGAAAGCGTTGGCTGGTGAACGCGCAATCCCTCTTCAATAATTTGTAATACGCTCAAACGCGGATTCAGTGAAGAGTTGGGGTCCTGAAAGACCACCTGAATGCGGTGACGTACTGGCAACAGTTGGCGGCGATTTAAGGTATGCAGCGCCAGACCATCGAACACAATACTGCCTTGCGATGTGATTAATCGCAGTAGCGCCAGACCAGTGGTACTTTTCCCGGAGCCTGATTCACCCACCAGTCCCAGTGTTTCACCGGGTCTGAGGGTAAAACTGACGTTGTTAACCACGACGTTATGATCCACCACGCGCTTGAGGATACCCTTGCGTACGGGAAAGGCGACCCTGAGCCCATTCACTTCCAGCAATGGCGGTTGTCCGGCGGCTAAAGGGACTGGATCGCCGGAGGGTTCGCTATTTAACAGTTTCTGTGTGTAGGAATGGGTTGGCGCGGCAAGCAGTGGCTCGGCACGGTTTTGTTCAACGCATTGACCGTTCTGCATGACGGCAATGGAATCGGCTAGCTTTCTCACTATGCTGAGATTATGAGTGATGAACAGCAATCCCATGTTCAGCTCACGCTGCAACTCCCGCAGCAGTTGCAAAATTTGCGCCTGCACAGAGACATCCAGCGCGGTGGTTGGTTCATCAGCAATTAGCAGCTCCGGGCGGGTTAACAGCGCCATAGCAATCATTACGCGCTGGCGCTCACCGCCGGAAAGCTGGTGCGGATAATCTGTAAGGCGTTTCGCTGCATGGCGAATGCCTACACGATCCAGACAGGTCAGAATTTCTGCCCGTGCGGCTTCCCGACGCATTCCCCGATGCAGCGACAGCACTTCATAAAGCTGCTTTTCCAGGTTGTGGAGTGGATTTAGCGACACCATTGGTTCCTGGAAAATCATGGCGATTTTATTTCCCCGCACACCGCGAAGCGTCTGCTCGTTAGCGTGAAGTAGTGATGCGCCGTGAAAGCGGATATCACCGGAGAGGTACACCGCAGGCGGCGTGGGCAACAGACGCAACACCGAAAGCGCGGTGACGCTTTTACCTGAGCCGGACTCGCCCACCAGCGCCAGCGTTTGTCCGGCATCAACGCGCAGTGACAGACTGTTGACCACGGTGCGCACGGTGTTCTGTTGGCGAAAACCTACCGATAAATTGTCAATAGCTAACAGAGGTTGTGTCATCTTAAATCGCCTTATTGGGATCAAATGCGTCGCGTACCGCTTCACCAATAAAAATCAGTAGCGATAATAAGAGGGCAACGGAGATGAACGCGGTGATGCCAAGCCACGGCGCCTGCAGGTTGTTTTTACCCTGCAACAGCAATTCTCCCAGTGATGGCGAGCCAAGCGGTAATCCGAACCCGAGAAAATCCAGCGAGGTGAGTGTGGTGATTGAGGCACATAAAATAAACGGTAAAAAGGTCAGGGCGGCAACCATCGCATTGGGTAGCATATGACGCAAAATAATACTGCTATCGCTAACCCCGAGCGCCTGAGCGGCACGAATATAATCAAAGTTTCGGGTGCGCAGAAATTCCGCGCGTACCACGCCCACCAGGCTCATCCAGCCAAACAGCACGGTGATCGCTAATAGCCACCAGAAGTTAGGCTGAACGACGCTGGATAGCAAAATAATCAGAAACAGCGTTGGCATACCGGACCACACTTCGATGAACCGTTGTCCCCACAGGTCTACCTTACCGCCATAATAGCCCTGTAGCGCGCCAGCCATCACCCCCATGACGCTGGAACACAGGGTCAGCATCAAGCCAAACAGAATTGAGATGCGGGTGCCGTAAAGGATACGCGCCAGCACGTCACCACCATTTGCGTCAGTACCCAGCCAGTTTTGCGCAGAGGGTGGAGAGGGGAAGGGCTTATCGGTGGCAAAGTTAATGCTGGTAGCACCGAACCGGATGGGGGCCCATAGTATCCAACCCTGTCTCTCCAGACGGTGTTGCAGCCACGGATCCTGATAATCAGCCTTTGTTGCTAACGGGCCGCCGAAATCGCTCTCACTGTAGTTTTTAACCAGAGGGAAATACCAGCTGCCGTCATAGCGTACCAACAGCGGCTTATCATTAGCGATCAGCTCGGAACACATGCTCAGGCCAAACAACACCAAAAAAATCCATAATGACCAGTAGCCGCGGCGGTTATGACGAAAACGCGCCCAGCGGGCCTGATTGACGGGGCTTAATCGCGACATTAGCGTCCCTCAAAATCAATACGAGGATCGACCAACGTATAGCTGATATCACTGAGGATATTGAGCAACAGGCCAATCAGGGTGAAGATGTAGAGTGTGCCGAACATCACCGGGTAGTCGCGCGATACGGTAGATTCATACCCCAGTAATCCCAGACCATTAAGCGAAAACATCACTTCAATCAGCAGTGAGCCGGTGAAAAACATACTGATAAATGTGGCGGGAAATCCTGCGATTACCAGCAACATGGCATTGCGGAACACATGCTTCCATAGAATATTTTTCTCACTAACGCCTTTGGCGCGCGCAGTAACGACATACTGCTTACGAACCTCATCCAGAAATGAGTTTTTGGTCAGCATGGTCAGCGCGGCGAACCCACCTACCACGGTTGCCAGCACTGGCAGGGTAATGTGCCACAGATAATCGGTAATTTTTTGATACCAGGGCAGGGCATCAAAGTTAGCGGACACGAGCCCACGTAGCGGGAACAGGTCGTAATAGCTGCCCCCGGCAAAAAAAACGATCAGCAAAATGGCAAACAGAAAGGCCGGAATGGCATAGCCAATAATAATAAATGCGCTGCTCCAGACGTCAAAACGACTGCCGTTGTGAACCGCTTTGCGGATCCCAAGCGGTATCGACACCAGATAGATGATGAGCGTACTCCACAGCCCCAGGGTAACGGACACCGGGAGGCTGTCTTTGATTAGCGTAAGAACAGAGGAACTGCGAAACAGACTATCGCCAAAATCAAAACGGATATAGTCCCAGAGCATCTTGAAATAGCGTTCATGAATGGGTTTATCGAATCCGTAGCGACGGGTAATTTCCGCGATGACTTCCGGATCCAGACCCCGACCGCCACGGTAGTTACTGTCGCTGATATTCCCTACGCCGGTTTGCGCGTGGCTGGCGCGAACACCTTCGCTGCCCGCACCGGGCAACGCACCGCTTTGTCCGAACTCAATGGCGGCGACGGCCTGCTCAACAGGACCGCCAGGTGCTATCTGTACGATAAAAAAGTTGATAGTAATGATGGCCCAAAGCGTTGGGACCACCAGCAGCAGACGTCGAATCAGATAAGCGCCCATTTACTCTCCCTGTCGTCTGGCTGCGGGAAGCTTCGCCGCTTTGTTGACGTCATACCACCAGTTGTCGATGCCAATGGTATAAATCGGGCGGATCGCCGGATGCGAAAACTTATCCCACCAGGCGATACGATCTTCAGCCATGTACCACATCGGCAACATGTAGTAGTTCCAGGTTAATACCCGGTCCAGTGCCCGCCCCAACGGGATCAGTTTGGCTTTATTCCCTTGTGCGGCAATGATCTGGCTAATCAGTTTATCAATGACCGGGCTTTGCACTCCGGGCGCGTTATAGCTGGAGTCTATATATTCAGAGGCCCAGAGAATTTGCAGGTCTGAACTTGGCCACGGCATTGCGCGATAGAGCCTGGGCATCATGTCATAGTCGCGACTGCGCAAACGGTTAGTGATTTGCGAGTTATCGACCTGGCGGATATTCATCGTAATGCCTAAGCGTTGCAGGTTGTGCTGGAACGGCAGCACCCACTGGCTGTTGCTACCTGCCGGGAGTAATAACTCGAAGGTCAGCGGTTTACCGCTGGTGCTATTTATCCGTTGTTGCCCTTTCAGTATCCATCCCGCCTGTTGGAGTAACGTATCGGCTTTCAACAGGTTTTCACGATCGTAGCCATCGCCTTTCGACATCGGTGGTTGATAGATTTGACTGAAGACTTCCGGTGGCAGCTCTTTTTTCAATGGCGCGAGGATCACCAGTTCATCCGCATCGGGATAACCTCTGGCTGCATACTCGGTGTTCTGGAAATAGCTGTTTGTCCGACTCCAGGCATTATAAAACAGGGCCTTATTCATCCATTCGAAATCAAAGGCCAGCGTAATCGCTTCCCGTACACGTCGGTCACTAAACATTGGACGTTGAATATTAAAGGCTAACCATCGTGTGTCCTGCGCGGACTCATTCTTTTGTTCGTCTTTGACAATGTAATGATTGGCGAAATTCTTGCCGGTATAACGGGTTGCCCAATTTTTGGCATCGTTTTCCAGTCGCAGGTCGAACGCTCCAGCCTTAAATGCTTCAAAAGCGACGTTATCATCTAAGTAGTAATCGTAGCGGAGGGTATCAAAGTTCCAGCGTCCGCGATTGACGGGCAAGTCAGCAGCCCAATAATCTTTGACGCGCGAATAGACAATATATTGGCCCATCTTCCATTTGGTAATGCGATAAGGGCCGCTGGCGAGCGGTGGTGATGATAAGGGATCGCTGAGCTTATGATCTTTCCAGTACTTCTCTGGCATCACCGGTAATGAAAACAGGCTGAGCATGTCCTCTTTACCCGGTTTGGCGAGTTCAATTCGCACTGTTAACGGGGCAATTGCCTTTACCGTCGTTCCTTTGTAGACCAAACGAAACTGCGGTACGCCTTCGGTCATAAATTTATGGAAGGTGAATTCAACATCGCGTGCGGTAATGGGTGAACCATCATGAAAACGGGCCAGCGGATTAATCGCGATTTCTACCCACGAATAATCATCGGCGTAACGCGCTCTGTCAGCGATGAGCGGGTAGTAGCTGCCGGGTTCGTCATCCGAGGTGGTAAACAGCGTATCGTAGAGCGTTTCAGTGCGTGAGCCAGGGTTGCCGCGCATCGAATAGCGGTTGAAGTTGTCGAAGGTACCCAGGGCGGAGAGGGTGAGCTGCCCGCCTTTAGGGGCCGCGGGGTTAACATAATCAAAGTGATTAAAATTAAACGCGTACTTGGGTTCGCCCAACACGGCAAAGGCGTAGCTTTCTTTGATGGATTGGGCATGAACGTTAAACCCGATAAGGGCGATAAACAGAAGCAGTACGCGAGGAATCATATCACAGAGGTTTCCTTGTCCTGCCACAACCCGACAGGCTTCTTGCCTGAGAAATAGCGGTTAGGGTGGCGAGTGAAAATATATGAATCGCCTGGTGCGATCACCACGTTGGCTTATCGGATTGCGCCATCCAACGTACAAAATCATCAAGCATTAATGGGCGGCTGATCCAGTATCCCTGGAAGAAATGAACCCCGCGATCGCGCAGCCATCGGGCTTGCTCAGGCGTTTCTACCCCTTCAGCAACCGTCAGCATATTAAGACGCTTAGACAGTGTCAACACCGCATCCAGTACCGGAGACGTTAGCGTTTCTGTCCCAATGGCGTTGATAAATCCTCGGTCGATTTTCAGATAGTCAACGGTAAAGCGTTCCAGATAAATGAGTGCGCTATGGCCGGTACCGAAATCATCAATGGCAATTTCGAATCCGGCAGCGTGTAGCCATTCAAATAACTTTGAGGCTTCATGCTGATTGAGCATATCGCGTTCGGTGATTTCGAGCACAACCTGGAAATGGTGTGGCGGCAGGGAAGCGTTCAGGTGTTGAATATCGTCTTTAAAGCTTTCACCATGCAGGTGCGTTGGGGCGATGTTGAGCCCGAGCTTTGCGCCTTGCGGTAACACTTTTTTTAATGCGGGGGCATCACGGGCCACCAGTTTGAACAGATGCTGCGTCAGCGGCACGATCATTTGCTGTGATTCAGCGTAGTGAATAAACGCATCTGGCGGGATCTCACCTGTTGTCGGGTGGCGCCAGCGTAACAATACTTCTACCCCTTTTACTTTCAGCGTCTGCATTTCAACGACTGGTTGGTAGACCACATAAAACTGATCGTGCTTGATAGCGTTGAGAATATCCTTTCCCGGGCGTAAACGAACGGCGTAGTTGTAGTACCACAAAAGCAACCCGGTCATGATCCCGGCCATACATCCCAACATGACGGCATACCAGACGTCAGTGTACGTCCACTCTTGCGCGTATAACCGGATCTTCATCGGGATCCCTTTCAGCGTCGTCTGGCGCCAGGTGGTATCCGGAAGCGCGGAAACGTCCATCAGTTGGGATGAAAATGTCGTGATAGCGGTATCACCAACAATAATTGCAATACCGTCAAAATCATCTTCTCGGGCGGTATAGAGAAGGTAAGGCGCCAGATTGATATTCAGTGAGGAAAACACGCCGCTATTCTTAAATGAAGGATTCCGCTGCCAAATCATGATCGCCGGATTGTCCGGCATCATCGGGGTACCGGACAGTAATTCCACATCGACATCTTGCTTGAGATCCAGCTTCGGAACCAGCGACAGAATAGGCGAGTCCATCGCGCCAGTTGCGGATGAGCAGAAAGCAATACCATCTTTTACCAATAAAAAAGCGCGTACATTGAGGTTAAACGCTGCGCTGGCGGTTAGCCTGGCGGCAACTTGTTGGCAATTGTATGAGACCAGCGGCTGCAGGGCATCTGTTGTGCTTTTGAGGTCTGAGAGGTAACTGCTGATGTAATAGTCGATATCGGAAAGAAGCGTTTCGTACTTTACATCTCGTTTGTGCCAGGTGGCAAAAAACTGCAGGGCGCTGACAAGTACCGCGACGACTACCCCCGTAAAAATACAGGTAAAAAGGACATTTCGACTGGAAGATGAAGGACGTCTGAACATAGTTCCTTATGTTTACCTGGGGTATCTGCTTATTATTAAACGGCTTGATCTGTAAAACTATAACCTGGATTGATTCGTATAGTGAGATTTTTCTTAAACATAGCGCAACGCAAAAAGCACTGCCGAAGCAGTGCTTTTGATAAGTCTCATCAGGATAGCCAAGGGATAGCTGCCAAACGAAATTAACTGCGGCTCAGGACCCGGCGAGCTTCGTTGTAACGTTTTTTCCAGTAAGGCTCGTTCATGCTGGAAATGATAACGCCACTGCTGGTCGAGGCATGTACAAACTGGTTATTGCCGATATAGATACCGACGTGACGGCCGGTGGAACCCGCACGGAACAGAACCAGATCGCCTGTGCGCAGATTAGTGCGCGAAACGGATTTGCCCGTTTCCTGTTGCTCGTAGGTCGAGCGCGGAAGCTCTAAACCAAATTGCTCACGAAACGTACGCTGTACGAAGCTTGAACAATCAATACCTTTTTTGGTGCTGCCGCCAAGGCGGTAACGCACGCCTTTCCAGTCAGCATATTGGTCCATAATACGTGATTTAACATCGATATTACGTACCATATTTTCAAATTCATCCTGAGAGGCTTGCAGTGAAGAGTTATCTCCATTGCCCACAGCATGCGTCTCAGAATGCATATTCCTGGCGGTGTTCGTTGTGCTACATGCAGAAAGCAGAACCGCAACTGCTATCGCGGGTATGCCCCGCAAGATATATCTCAAAATCGGTTGAGATTTGACCATTTTGTTTGTTTTCCCTTGAAGTCCTTAACGATAAATATCGTTATAAAAAATGCCAAACGTGACGAGACTAATTACCAACGCATGATGAGACAATTCTTTAAGGTCAAATCTGTGGCAGAACGCACAAATTTATTCTTATAGTGAATAATTATCCCGCGAGGCAAAACGAGTCTGAGGTTACCCGATCGCTCCGGTCATTGCGAGTGATTTTATGTGATTTCTTATAAGAAAAAGTGATACAGAAAGTGAATAGACTGCATTGGCTAAATTAAGAACAAATAGAGTGAAAAACACGCAATTCATTCATTTTAAACAGGAATAATATGACAGGAGAATGACAGTCAGAAGGATAATTTCCTGGCAGATATCATCAGGAAATCAGAAGCATTCCTGATGATGTTAATTACTTTGCGTTATTTGTTTAAAAATTGTTTGTTTTTGCCGGGAAGATAATGAATAAACAGCGTAACCAGACGGTCGCTTAATGGCGTCATTAACCACCAGGGCAAGCCAATCAATACGACGGTCATAGAACCTACCACGATATCTGTAAGCCAATGTGCGCCGATCATTACGCGTGGAAAGGCAAAAACCACAGTGATAATAAGGCCGATTATTCCTGCGACTTTTCCGAAATAACGTAGCATAAATGCGGAAAAAATAAGCAGCATCATACCGTGATCGCCAGGAAAACTGTCTCTGGACGCATCTTTTGTTGAAATATGCAGCAGCTCGCTGACGCGATTAATATTATCGAACGTGAGGGTGGGGCTGGCGCGCTTAACCGGAATAAGCGCCTGGCCCAGTTGGTTTAATATCACCGCTGTTAGCAGCATCACCAGCCCAATTGCCACAATACGACGACGACCTTCCTGCGTTTCTTTTAACCAAAAACTCAGCATTAATGTGCCCATCGCCAATAATGAGCAGCCGTCAAATGCCCGGTTATTGGTGACCGCGACAATCCACAGGAAGAGCGGGCTCTCAACCAGCTTATGATTGAAGAAGTGGAAGATGCCCGAATCGAGAGAAAACCAGAGCCCATGCCCATGTGGAAGGTACCAGGACAAAAACAGCGCCAGACCAGCAATATTAAGCAGGAGTATTAGTGGGTATCGGGTTTTCATCGTCGTTTACCATTGCCATAAAACGGAGGCAACCTTACGCGCCAGCGTCTAAACGAAGCCTCAACAATGCACTCTGTAATGCATTCCAGTCGGTCTCGGTATCGGAGATGAGTTCAATGCGGCTATCTGGAGGGGCGACGTTTTGGGTCTCAATATGCCAGTCCTCACCCTGACGATTGATACGCACCAGCCCCTCTTTAATGCGCATCACTCCCTTCACGCGGCCGACAGGGGCGAGACGTGACCATTCCAGCAGGCCAATGGTATCGAACACCGTGTCAGCGTCAAAAATCCAGCCGCAGGCCTGATGCCCCTGACCGCTGTTCAGACTGCGGCGCCAGCGTTGCTGGGCAGGCAGGCTTAGTGCTGCCAGCCCTTTTTTATCAGCATGCTGGTGAGTATGTGCCGCACTGGAGGGAAGTTCCGTCAGATTCAGTCGGGGCAAATCCAGTAATTGTCCGTCGATCTGTCCATGATCGGCATAAACTAACTGGCGGTTACCGCCGTAGTGCTGCCACCAGGTTTGCAGAGCAGTTTCGCTTTCTGTCGTGGCACGATCGGATTTATTGGCAACGATGATATCGGCAGAGGCTAACTGATCGCGGAAATTCTCATTCGCGACGCTTTTTTCATCCAGCAACAGGCGCGGATCAAGGATACAGAGAGTTGCGCGCAAGTCGATCCACGGTTCGTAAACCGGCGCGGTGAGTAAATCCAGAATCTGTTTGGGATGCCCGAGGCCGGTGGGCTCAATCAGCAGCCGATCCGGTTTTCCCTGACGTAACAGCGTATTGAGGCCAACCTGCATGGGCAAACCATTAACGCAGCACATACAGCCGCCGGGGATCTCTTTGAGCATTGCGCCGCTGTCGGCGAGCAGTGCGCCGTCGATACCCACTTCGCCAAACTCATTGACCAAAACGGCCCACTTCTCTGCGGGATCTTTGTTGGCCAATAGATGAAGAATAGATGTGGTTTTGCCACTGCCGAGAAAACCCGTGATGAGATTGGTTTTAGTCACGCTTACTCCAGATTCATAAATTACCGTAATGGCTTTTAACAATCCTGGCGAAAAACGGGGGAAAAGAGAAGCGCAGAGAGGACGAAGACGAACTTCGTCCTGTTTAATGGCAGAAATCGTTAACTTTTTAACGTCTCGATGACCGCCTGATGTGCACCGTATTGGGCGATACGTTGCCAGGCTCGTTCCACGGTATCGATGAATTGTGGGTTCTGTGCGAGATCAGCGGCGAAGATTTCGTGCAGTGAAAGCAACGCGCTGACGCGTTCTGATTCCGTACTCTGTTCGACGATAGTGCGGATTTTGTCACTCATCGGGTCACGAATATCGATAATTTCACCTGAATCATCAATCCCGCTTACGTAGCGCATCCAGCCCGCAATGCCGAGTGCCAGCAGCGGCCACTCGCTTTGACGTGCTAAATGAACGCGGATCCCGTCCAGCATACGTTGCGGTAATTTTTGGCTGCCATCCATCGCGATTTGCCAGGTTTTATGTTTCAGCGCCGGATTGGCAAAGCGTTCCAGCAGGCTGTCGGCATACTGGTCCAAATCTACATCGGTAATTTGCAGCGTGGGGGCCTGTTCGCTGAGCATCAGCCGGTAAGCGGCTTCACGAAATGCGCTGTCCTGCATACAGTCGCTGATATGCTGGAATCCCGCCAGATAGCCGAGATAAGCGAGAAACGAATGACTGCCGTTCAGCATCCGCAGTTTCATTTGTTCCCACGGCAAGACGTTTTCGACCATCTGGACACCTGCCGTTTCCCATTGCGGACGGCCGCTGACAAAATGGTCTTCAATAACCCACTGAATAAACGGCTCGCAGCTGATTGCGCAAGGGTCTGCCACGCCTAATTCTCGGGCGATTTCATCCAGTGATTCTTCCGTCGCTGCCGGGACAATCCGGTCTACCATGGTTCCCGGGAAACTGACGTGCTCCCGAATCCAGTTAGCCAGTTCAGGTGAGCGTTTCTCCGCCATTCCCAGTACAGCGTTTTTTACCACATGACCGTTGTCCGGGATGTTATCGCAGGAGAGGACGGTAAACGGTTGCAGCCCACGTTGACGTCGGCGGTGCAGTGCTTCAACAATAATACCTGGTGCAGAGTGCGGTTCAGCCGGTGTCTGCAGATCGTGAATAATACGCGGGTTAGCGATATCGAGTGACCCCGTGGCAGGATCAATACAGTAGCCTTTTTCCGTAATGGTTAACGAAACAATAGCGACCTGAGGCTCGCAAAATTTTTCGATAATAGCCGCCAGTGAATCCAGCTTTGCATTCAGGCACTCGTTGACGGCCCCGACGATAATCGGCTGGTTGCCGGCCGCACCTTTTTCCAGCACGGTAAATAAATGATCCTGCTCGCGTAGCTGGCTCATCAGCCGGTCGCCGCTGAACAGGCTGATCTCACAAATCCCCCAGTCTCCACCCTGCGCATTCAGCACCCGGTCGGTCAATAACGCCTGATGGGCGCGATGAAATGCACCGAAACCAAAATGTACGATCCGCGTTTTTAGCTGTTGGCGATCGTACTGAGGCATCACGACATTTTCCGCAAGAGACGCTGAGGCAATAGTCTTCATTAAATACACCTGATTAACCATTAATTAACAATGGCAGTATAAAGTTATATGACAACAAATTGAATTGGTGTGCCTCATTTATCCGGGTAATGTGAGCTGGATCAATCAATGATGGGCGGTGTGTTGATCGTATACCGTATGCCTGTATGGTAGTCGTCATAAAAGTCGTTTAATTTGGTATAACAACTTGTGAGGTGAAGTAATGGAACAAACCTGGCGTTGGTACGGACCAAACGATCCAGTATCGCTTGACGATGTGCGTCAGGCTGGCGCAACGGGTGTTGTGACCGCCTTGCACCACATTCCCAACGGTGAAGTGTGGCCCGTAGAAGAAATTCAAAAGCGCCAGGCTACCCTGGCCGAAAAAGGGCTGACCTGGTCGGTGGTGGAAAGTATCCCTGTTCACGAAGATATCAAAACGCGTTCAGGTCAATATCAAACGTGGATTGCCAACTATCAGCAAAGTATTCGTAACCTGGCGACCTGCGGCATCGATACCGTGTGCTACAACTTCATGCCGATCCTGGACTGGACGCGTACTGACCTTGAATATCAGCTACCGGACGGGTCCAAAGCGCTGCGTTTTGACCAGATTGCCTTTGCGGCTTTTGAATTGCACATTCTGCAACGCCCGGGAGCTGAAGCGGATTATACCGACGAAGAACAACGCCAGGCGCTGGACTACTTCAATGCCATGAGCGATGCAGAAATTGAAAAGCTGACCCGCAACATTATTGCTGGCCTGCCTGGTGCCGAAGAAGGTTATACGCTGGATCAATTCCGCGCGCGCCTGGCGGAATATGATGGGATCAGCAAAGATGATTTGCGCAATAACATGGCTGTCTTCCTGCGGGCGATTGTGCCTGTTGCTGAGGAAGTTGGTGTACGTCTGGCAGTGCATCCTGACGATCCGCCAAGGCCAATCCTCGGTCTGCCACGTATCGTGTCGACCATTGAAGATATGCAATGGCTGAAAGAAACGGTAGACAGTATCAATAACGGTTTCACCATGTGTACCGGTTCGTACGGCGTGCGCGCCGATAACGATCTGGTAAAAATGATCGAAACCTTTGGCGATCGTATTCACTTCACACACTTGCGTTCAACCTGCCGTGAAGAAAACCCGAAAACCTTCCACGAAGGCGCACACTTGCAGGGCGATGTGGATATGGTATCGGTGGTGGCAGCTATTTTGAGCGAAGAGCAACGCCGTAAGAAAGCGGGTGATTTGCGTCCGATCCCAATGCGCCCGGATCATGGGCATCAGATGCTTGACGATCTGCATAAGAAAACGAATCCGGGCTATTCCGCGATTGGTCGCCTGAAAGGACTGGCAGAAGTTCGCGGCGTGGAGCTGGCGCTGAAAAAAACGCAGTTCCGCGATCTGCTGTAATTCGCCCAACACCAGGCGATAAATTGCCGGATGGCGCTTGTCCCGCTCCCGGCAATACTCAGGTGCGTTGTTATTGCTGTAATAACGCACACCTCTCCTGCTCCAGTACGTTTAATACCTTTCTGAGGTGCGGCACCTGCAGTCCGCCAAAACCAAAGAACATCACCGCATCGGAATTTTTTTGCCGCCACGCTGTTTCTGAGCCGTTTTCAATTTCCTGTAATGTATCAAAGCGCACCCCTGCCTGCAGGCAGCGCTGGCGTAGTTTTGCGATGACGTCAGGCGACCAGTCAATGCGTAATGAGAGATGTAACCCTGCCGTGGCACCATCGATCTTTCCTTCAGGGAACAGGGCTGATAAGCCATCACGCAGTAATGCGAGGCGTGCTGCATAGTTGCAGGCTAGCTTACCGAGATGGGTATAAAACACCTGGTTTTGCATTAACTCGGCTAAAAACTGCTGCAATAACCACTGGCTACCATTGTTGTTCAGCGCTTTCATATTTTGAACGGCGGGCAGCAGCTCATCGGGGCAAACGAGGTAACCGAGACGTGCCCCTGGTCCCAGCGTTTTTGAGAAGGTCCCCATGTAGATAACCCGGTTGTGGTAATCCATGGCTTTCAGTGCCGGAAGGGGATTCTCGCCATACGTAAATACGGCATCGTAATCGTCTTCAATAATCCAGGCGCCCACTCGCTGTGCCCACGTGAGTAATGACTTACGTCGTTCAAGTGACAGAACACTGCCCATTGGATACTGGTGAGCAGGTGTCACATAACAAAGCTGGGTTTCAAACTCGGGTAAATTATCGGTGCACAGCCCGTGATTATCCACGGCAATAGACGTAATATCGGCACCATAATAATTAAACAGATGCCATGCGCCAGAATAACAAGGTGATTCGGCGACCACGTGACACTTTTTATTCTGGCTTAGTGCATGATGAATAATGAATATTTGACTGAGCAGTGACAACCCTTCCTGAATTCCATCAGTAATGATGATGTTTTGTGCACTGGTATTAATACCACGGGATAAATTAAGGTACCTGACAATTTGCTCACGCAATGAAAATAATCCATTTGGTGAATGATATCGAGTCAGTAGCTGCTCTTTAAGTACGCTGGGGGCATTATTCCATTTACGCCAGCTTGACCAGGGAAACGCATTGGGGTCAGGGACGCCCATCCGGCAATAGCACTCACGTCCCATTTCAGCGTAAACATCGGTAGAAACACCGGCAGGCTTAGGCTTTATCGGTGGTGAGCCTTCCGCAGATGGCACGTGTGTTGGGGGACTACGCATAGGTGCCGTAAATGTGACTTCATAGCCGATACCCTGCCTGCTCTTAATAAAACCGGCCGCCATCAGTTTTTCATACGCCATCACCACCGTGATTTTGGCCACGTTTAGCGTCTGTGCCTGTTCGCGGATAGAGGGCAGTTTATCCCCACAAAGCAAATCGCCTTGCTGAATTGCCTGAAAGTAGAATTGAAAGATCTGTAATTGTAGCGGGGTGCGACTTTCCCTATTGAGAAACAGTGCCAGCATGAGGAAATTCCTTGTTTAAACAATAGCGGCATATTACACGTTTCAGAATATTGCTATTTTGACACGCCTCATAGAGTTAAGGCTGTTCCTATAATCTGAAATCGCTGTCTCTATTTTTGCTTTTTAATATCCCTTAGCGTGACGCTATTAAAAAAATGGAGGCAGGTATGTCGTGGATAAAAAAGAACGCGCTTTGGTGTGCGTTAGGTGGCGCTGTCGTAATGGCCATTGTTATTTGGGGAACATGGCAAGGAGTCCATTACACCAGCACTACGGAGTTTTGTTTATCGTGCCACTCGATGCGCACATCTGGAGAGGAGTATAAAACCAGCGTGCATTTTCGTAATGCCTCTGGCGTGCGAGCGGAGTGTAAGGATTGCCACATTCCCCCGGGAGTCGTCCCGACGTTGATGCGTAAAACCGAAGCCCTAAACGATCTCTATCACACCTTTATCTCACCCTCTATCGATACCCCGGAAAAATTCAATGCTAAACGGGCTGAGCTCGCCCAGCGAGAGTGGGCGCGGATGAGCGCCAACAACTCGGCAGCCTGTAAATCGTGTCACAGCTATGAAGCAATGGATCATGGAAAACAATCCGCCAATGCCGCGGCGCAGATGACGGCGGCAGCGGCGAAGGACAGCAACTGCATTGATTGCCACAAAGGGATCGCGCACCACAAACCGGACATGAGCAGTGGTTTTCGCGATCGCTACAAGCAGCTACAACAGCAGGGAGAAAAACTGTCAACTGCGATGACACTGTTTTCGTTAAGCGAAAAAACACTGACAGCTACGGCAGGGGCACCAGCAGGGAAAGCGCTGTTATTTCCGGCGACCCAGGTCAAGGTGCTGCAAAAAGAGGGAAGCAACGTCCAGTTGGAAGTGACGGGCTGGCGTGAAAGCAAAGGGCGTGGGCGGGTGATCACCCAGTATATGGGTAAACGCGTATTCTCCGCGGTTCTGGATGCTTCACTGATGGAAAACGTGAAAGTCCTGCAAACCCAGACTGACCCAGGTTCGCATCAGGAATGGCAGCAGGTGAGCGTGACCGCATGGACCTCCGCGCAGGGACTCATCGATAGCATTACTCCGGTATGGGAGTACTCAGATCAGATGCTGCAATCGACGTGTAGCGCCTGTCACAGCACGCCGCCGGCTACCCGATACACCGCCAATGGCTGGATTGCCGGACTGAAAGCGATGTCGACGTATTATCGACTCAATCCGGTGGAAGAACGTACGTTGTTGAAATACCTCCAGACACACGCCAGCGATGTGTCTGAACCCAACAAATAATAAGGATAAGATATGGATATTCATGACTTTAATCCGTCCCGCCGTCGTTTTCTGACCGGAATGCTGGCGGTTGGCGCAGCCAGTGCGCTGGCGCCTAATCCGCTGATATCAAAAGTATGGGCGGCGGGGGAAAACCCCGAACAATGGATCCAGTCTGGCTCACATTATGGTGCTTTTGAAGCCAAAGTGGTTAACGGCGAGTGGACGGAAACGCGTCCGTTCAAACATGACAAACACCCGTGCGATATGCTCAATGCGGTACGTGAAATCGTCTACAACCCTTCACGGGTTCGCTATCCGATGGTTCGACTGGACTGGTTACGCAAGCGTGAGAAGTCGGATCGTAGCCAGCGGGGAGATAATCGTTTTGTGCGGGTTAGCTGGGATCAGGCGCTGGACCTGTTTTATGAAGAGCTTGAGCGGGTGCAAAAAACCTACGGTTCATCCGGCGTCTTTACCGGGCTGGCGGATTGGCAAATGGTGGGCAAATACCACAAGGCTGGCGGTGCAATGGACAGAGGGCTCGGCCTGCATGGTAGCTATGTGACGACCGTAGGCGACTATTCAGCGGCTGCAGCCCAGGTGATTTTGCCGCATGTTATTGGTTCGCTTGAAGTCTATGAACAGCAAACCTCGCTGCCGCTGGTTATCGAGAACAGTAATACCATCGTACTGTGGGGCTGTGATCCCATTAAGAACTTGCAGATTGAATTTTTGGTTCCCGATCACGATGCGTTTGGCTACTGGCAGCAGATCAAAGAGGCCGTCGCCCAGGGAAAAATGCGCGTCATCAGCGTTGATCCGGTGCGCAGCAAATCGCAAAATTTTCTGGGGTGTGAACAGCTGGCGTTACGACCACAGACCGATGTTGCGTTACTGCTGGCGCTCGCACATACCCTGTATGAAGAAAAACTGTTCGACACGGCATTCATTAACGACTACACCGTCGGCTTCGAGCAGTTTTTACCCTACCTGATGGGAGAAACAGACAAACAACCGAAAAGCGCCGAGTGGGCTGCTGAAATCTGTGGGCTGACGGCGGATCAGATCCGTGACTTTGCCCGGCTGCTGGTGAAAGGTCGGACGCAGTTTATGGGCGGCTGGTGCGTACAGCGTATGCACCACGGCGAACAGTATCCCTGGATGCTGGTGGTGCTGGCCAGTATGGTTGGTCAAATTGGCTTACCGGGCGGCGGTGTGGGGTTCGGCTGGCACTACAACGGCGGAGGGACGGTGACGTCAGCCGGGCCGGTACTTTCTGGTCTGGGGAGCATTAACAATCCGCCAGAGGCGAAGTATAAAGCAGATTTTCGCGGCGTATCCGAGCATATTCCTACCTCACGTATTGTTGATTGCCTGCTGGAGCCGGGCAAAAAGATTGCGTTTAACGGTGAGACGTTAATCTACCCTGACATCAAAATGGCGATCTTCAGCGCGGCTAACCCGTTCCACGCCCAGCAGGATCGCAACCGGATGATCGAGGCGTGGAAGAAACTGGAGACCGTGGTGGTGTTAGATCACCAATGGACCGCATCCTGTCGTTTTGCCGATATCGTCCTGCCTGTTACCACACGCTTTGAACGTAACGATATTGAGCAGTTTGGCACCCATTCGAATAAGGGACTGATGGCGCTGCATCAGGTCGTCAAACCGCAATATGAAGCGCGGCATGATTTCGACGTGTTTGCCGGACTCTGTAAACGTTTTGACAAGGAGTCGGTATACCGGGAAAACCGCGATGAAATGCAGTGGGTACAAGCGCTTTATGACGAAGGGGTCAAAATGGGGGCCTCGCTCGGTGTTACGTTGCCAGACTTTGACACGTTCTGGAAAGGTGAAGGGTATGTTGAATATCCCGCGGGACAACCGTGGGTGCGTCATGGCGAATTTCGCGATCAGCCCGATCTTAATCCCCTGGGCACACCATCCGGTCTGATTGAAATTTACAGCAAAACGATTGCCGGTTTTCAGTATGACGATTGCCCTGGACATCCGGTGTGGATGGAGCCGTTTGAACGTAGCCATCAGAGTAGGAAAGATAAATATCCACTGCACCTGCAATCCTGTCACCCGGATAAACGCCTGCACTCCCAGTTGTGCTCAAGTGATGCGTTTCGCAGCACGTATGCGGTAGCGGGAAGAGAACCGCTTTACATCAGCGAGCAAGATGCTGCCGCGCGGGGGTTAAAAGCCGGGGATATTGCGCGGGTCTTTAACGCGCGCGGTCAGGTGCTGGCGGGGGTGGTGATTAGCCCTGATTTTACCCCTGGCGTGATCCGCATTCATGAAGGGGCATGGTATTCCCCACAGGAAGGTGGGAAAGCCGGGACGCTATGTACCTATGGCGATCCTAATGTCCTGAGCGCGGATATTGGTACGTCTCAACTGGCGCAAGGGCCTTCAGCGCATACCGTGCTGGTGGATGTCGAGCGCTATCAGCAACATGTTCCACCGGTCACGGGATTTGGTGGGCCGGAGATAGTGAAAGAGGAGGGGGACAATGCAGCATAGTCTTATTTTCCAGCAACGTGCCGCGGTCTATCAGTGGTTTTCACAATTGCTGTTTCGTGAGCTGGACCAGAAACAACTCGCTCGTCTTGAAAGCGAGGATACCCGACAGTGGCTTGCGTCGCTAGCGGGTATCCCCGGGCTTTCGCTGGATGTCAAAAAACTGGAGCGTAGCCTGACGCAGGCTCTGCGTCGTGAAAGCCGACAACTGGAGCTGGCCGCAGATTTTGCAACGTTATTTCTGCTGGCGCCGCCTGGCGGTGTTTCCCCGTATGCGGGACATTATCCGCACACAACAGCGGCCGAAGAACGTCGACAAATGAATGTACTGTTGGTTGAACACGGGCTGGCTGCGCAGGAAAATGAGCCCTCCGATCATATCGCTATACAGCTGGCTTTGATGGCGAGGATGGCAGCCAAAGAGGAAACGCTATCTGCACAATATTACTTTTTGCATCATCACATTATGTGTTGGGCACCCTTGTTCCGTGATAGCTGCCTGCAGCGTGATGAGAAGGGATTTTATGCGCGGGCGGTTAGCGTCATTGTGGGTTTTATACGGGAAGATGAGCAGTATCTGGAATCATTGTTGATGGATGATTTTTACCTCAGCAGTCAGCGCTGAAAATGACAAAGGGACAGCCTGCGCTGTCCCTTATACGTCAATGTGCGGCAGAAAATTAGTCTGCACGGCCCATATAGCGGCGTTCTTCGATATGAATACGGATTTTCTCACCCGCACTCAGATACTCAGGAACCTGGATCACCAGACCGGTGCTCAGGGTTGCTGGCTTGTTACGTGCACTCGCTGAAGCACCTTTAATACCCGGTGAGGTTTGAACGATTTCCAGGTCTACGGTCTGTGGCAGTTCAAGCGCCAGCAGCTGGCCGTCCCAGGTCAGTACCTGCATGTCTGGCATTCCGCCTTCCGGGATGAACAGCAGCTCTTCTTCAATCTGGTCTTTGGTGAAGGTATACGGGGTATAGTCTTCTTTATCCATAAAGACATATTCGTTGCCATCAACGTAGGAGAAATCAACCCCGCGGCGGCTTAGGGTGACGGTATCCACGATATCGTCACCTTTGAAGCGCTCTTCAACTTTCAGACCGGTACGGACATCAGAAAAACGCATTTTGTACAGCGTAGCTGCACCACGTGCGGACGGTGATTGAATATCGATATCTTTTACAATCAGCAGCTTGCCGTTGTAGTTCAGTACCATACCTTTTTTAATTTCGTTCGCTCTTGGCATCGAAAAAATCCTGTAGTGAGGAGTGTCTAAAATATCGCGTAAAACTACTCGCGCCGGGGCATTCAGGCAAGCGGAATTCATGCTTTTGCTGGTGCCAAAAAGGTGGTACTGTGCGCTTCCCGCACAATCCGATGGTTTACGATAAAGAGAGTACTGTATGGAATGCCGTCCGGATTGTGGTGCATGCTGCACCGCGCCTTCAATCTCCAGTCCCATCCCTGGCATGCCTGATGGCAAACCTGCTAATACGCCATGCGTTCAGCTGGATGAATCCCAGCGCTGTAAAATTTTTGCGTCTCCGTTGCGACCAAAAGTGTGCGGCGGTTTACAGCCCAGTGCGGAAATGTGCGGACAGACGACGCACCAGGCCATGATTTATCTCATCGAGCTTGAAGCGCTGACCGCGCCTTAAACGTCCTTGATGCGCGCCAGGCACACAACCGTCGCGACGATCATCACCAGCGCAAACCAGAACACCGCGTGATAGTTCCAGATTTCAGCGGCAATCCCCGCCAGTGAGCCGGCAATAATCCAGCCGACGCGGATGGTATTGGTGTACAACGTTGTGGCTGATCCCGCCTGCCCCGGCATTAAATCCTGAAAATAAAGCATGCCAATCCCGCCGAGGATGCCGATGTAAATCGCGTTCAGCAACTGTAAGCCGAGCAAAACAGCCGGTGAATGTGCCAACAGCATGCCGGCATAAAAAAAGAACCCGGCGATGACGGCGATTCTCATCAACAGACGTTTGCCCAGACGTTTGGCAAAATATCCCGCAATCAGCATGGTTGGGATTTCCAGTCCTGCTGCGGTGCCCATCATGATACCGGCGAGTTTTTCAGGCAGATGCAGTTCGTTGATGATAAACAGCGGCATATTAATGATATAGAGGCTGTTGGTGCCCCACATTAATGTGCAGATAGCAAAAAGCAGCAGCGTATCACGACGATTACGGCGTGGAGCTTCAACCGCTCCTGTTGCGAGAGGTACGCTTTTGTTCATTGACGGTAAGAAAAACCAGACCATCACGCCGCAGACAATAAATGCCACCGCGGCGCTGAGATACATCACCGTAAAGCTGAACCCCATGGCCAGCGCGTAGGCCAATGGTGGGCCGATCACCCAGGCCAGTGAAACCTGGGCACGTAAAATCGAGCTGAACATGACGGCTTCCCGGCCTGTGCGATCGGCGTGTTCACGAGCAAGCGCAAACATTTGCGGGTTGGCAGTCGATCCAAAGCTGCTGAGGAATACCCCGATAAACAGCAGAATAAAATAGTTACGGTTCCAGGCAAACAACACGCAGGCCAGCATACCCAGCACACAGCAAAAAACGATCAGGTTTTTACGATCGCCTTTTTTGTCAGAGCGTCCGGCCAGAAACTGGCTTACCAAAATGCCGATGACGGCGCTACCGGTAAAAAAGAAACCCACCATTCCCGGACGTGCATGGACCTCATCGGTCAGAAAAAGGCTGAGCGTGGGCGTCTGTAATGCCCCGGCGATGCCCGTGAGAAAAGCGACAAGCAGGAACGCCGAAGACGTTAAATCAAACGCCTTGGGTGTGGCGGCTACGGGGGTGTTATGCATGTTTAGCTATCAGTGGAGTGAAGAGAGGCGGAGTTTACGCTGCTCGCCAGAAAATAAACAGGGCACTAAATCAAAATCGGTATGGAAAATCAAAATGTCATTTCAGTCTGAGAAGGCCACATGCTGACGATGCTGAAGTTGAGTAGCTGAACACATTTTTGCGTCAGCTTGTTTCAAAGAAACGCCGAGAAAATGTGCGGTACATCTAAATTCAGCAAGTTAATTGTTAACTTTACTTGCGTGCTGAAGCAGAAAGATCCAGACTCCTTGAAACGTTTCAGCGTCATCTTACCTTAACTGATGGAGTCGGGTGACGCCTTTTTTCTCATGTTAGCTGAATCGTTTCAATTCAGCAGGAGAGGAGAATCATGTTCCAGTTATCTGTTCAGGATATTCACCCGGGCGAACAGGCCGGGAACAAAGAAGAGGCTATTCGCCAGGTTGCCGCAGCCCTTGTGCAAGCGGGCAACGTTGCGGACGGCTATGTCAATGGCATGCTGGCGCGCGAACAACAAACATCGACGTTTCTCGGCAATGGTATTGCCATTCCTCACGGTACGACAGACACACGCGATCAGGTACTGAAAACCGGGGTGCAGGTGTTTCAGTTTCCGCAGGGTGTGACGTGGGGCGAAGGTCAGATTGCGTATGTGGCTATCGGCATTGCGGCCAGCTCAGATGAGCACCTTGGGTTGTTGCGTCAGCTGACTCATGTATTGAGTGATGACTCGGTTGCGGAACAGCTGAAATCAGCCACCACGGCAGAAGAATTACGCGCATTGCTGATGGGCGAAAAGCAGAGCGAGCAACTGAAGCTTGATAACGAAACGCTGTCGTTGGACGTCGTCGCCAATTCGCTGGTGACGCTGCAGGCGCTGAACGCCGCGCGTCTGAAAGAAGCCGGTGCAGTAGATGCCACCTTTGTGGCCAGAACGATTAACGAGCAACCAATGAATCTTGGTCAGGGCATCTGGCTGAATGACTGTGCTGAAGGCAATGTGCGCAGCGCCGTCGCGGTCAGTCGTGCGGCAACCGCATTTGAGGTGCAGGGCGAAGCCGCTGCGCTGCTGGTGACTGTCGCGATGAATGATGACCAGCCCGTTGCGGTGTTGAAGCGTCTGGGCGATCTGTTGCTGAGCAATAAAGCTGACCGTTTGCTGAAGGCAGATGCTGCAACGGTGTTAGCGATGCTGACCAGCGATGATGCATTAACTGATGATGTACTGAGTGCCGAGTTTGTAGTGCGTAATGAGCATGGTTTACACGCCCGTCCGGGCACCATGCTGGTGAATACGATTAAACAATTTAATAGTGAAATAACCGTGACAAATCTTGATGGAACCGGAAAACCGGCAAATGGACGCAGTTTGATGAAAGTTGTGGCATTGGGCGTGAAAAAAGGACACCACCTGCGCTTCACCGCACAGGGTGAAGATGCTGAACAGGCGCTGAAAGCCATTGGCGATGCCATCGCGGCAGGCCTTGGGGAGGGCGCATAATGAGCAGACGTGTTGCAACTATCACCCTGAACCCGGCTTACGATCTGGTCGGTTTTTGCCCGGAAATTGAACGCGGTGAAGTCAATCTGGTGAAAACGACCGGTCTGCATGCGGCGGGAAAAGGGATTAACGTCGCAAAAGTACTTAAGGACCTGGGGATTGACGTGACGGTCGGCGGCTTTCTGGGTAAGGACAACCAGGATGGTTTTCAGCAATTGTTCAGTGAACTGGGCATCGCTAACCGTTTTCAGGTGGTGCAGGGGCGTACCCGAATTAACGTCAAGCTGACTGAAAAAGATGGTGAAGTTTCTGACTTCAATTTCTCCGGCTTTGAAGTCACCCCGGCTGACTGGGAACGCTTTGTGAATGACTCACTAAGCTGGCTGGGGCAATTCGATATGGTGTGCGTCAGCGGCAGCTTGCCGACCGGCGTGAGCCCTGAAGCATTCACTGACTGGATGACGCGCCTGCGCAGCCAGTGTCCATGCATTATCTTTGATAGTAGTCGTGAAGCGCTGGTCGCTGGCCTGAAGGCAGCTCCGTGGCTGGTGAAACCAAACCGTCGTGAGCTGGAAATCTGGGCTGGCCGTAAGCTGCCAGAAATGAAAGATGTTATCGATGCGGCACATGCTCTGCGTGAGCAAGGCATTGCGCACGTGGTGATTTCACTCGGTGCGGAAGGCGCGTTGTGGGTCAACGCTTCGGGTGAATGGATTGCTAAGCCACCGTCAGTTGAGGTGGTCAGCACTGTAGGTGCGGGTGATTCGATGGTTGGCGGTCTGATTTATGGCTTGCTGATGCGTGAATCCAGCGAACATACCCTGCGTCTGGCGACGGCAGTTGCCGCCCTGGCGGTAAGCCAAAGTAATGTGGGTATTACCGATCGTCCTCAGTTGGCCGCAATGATGGCGCGTGTCGACTTAAAACCGTTTAACTGACAGCAGGAGAGGCATAATGAAAACGCTGCTGATTATTGACGCTAATCTCGGCCAGGCTCGCGCCTATATGGCGAAAACCCTGCTTGGAGCGGCGGCACAGAAAGCGCATCTGGAGATCATCGACAATCCAAATGATGCAGAGCTGGCGATTGTCCTGGGCGATAAGCTGCCTGTCGACAATTCGCTGAACGGCAAAAAAGTCTGGCTGGGTGACATCGGTCGTGCGGTTGCGCATCCCGAGCTTTTTCTCAGTGAAGCAAAAGGTCATGCGCAGCCATATAGTGCGCCGGTTGTGGCAACGCCAGCGGCAAGCAATGGTCCAAAACGTGTGGTGGCAGTGACAGCCTGTCCGACAGGCGTCGCACATACGTTTATGGCTGCTGAAGCTATCGAAACCGAAGCGAAAAAACGCGGCTGGTGGGTGAAAGTGGAAACCCGCGGCTCAGTAGGGGCAGGTAATGCCATTACGCCGGAAGAGGTTGCCGAGGCCGATCTGGTGATTGTGGCGGCTGATATTGAGGTTGATCTGGCGAAATTTGCTGGAAAACCGATGTATCGCACGTCTACGGGCCTGGCGCTGAAGAAAACGAAGCAGGAACTGGATAAAGCGCTGGATGAAGCGACCCCGTATCAGCCAGCCGGGAAAAATCAGACTGCGGCCACCGAAGGAAAAAAAGAGGGCGCGGGCGCGTATCGTCACCTGCTGACCGGTGTGTCTTACATGCTGCCGATGGTGGTTGCGGGCGGTCTGTGTATTGCGCTGTCATTCGCCTTTGGTATTGAAGCATTCAAAGAGCAGGGAACGCTTGCGGCAGCACTGATGCAGATTGGTGGGGGCTCAGCCTTCGCACTGATGGTGCCCGTTCTGGCAGGTTACATTGCATTTTCTATCGCTGACCGCCCTGGTCTGACGCCGGGTCTTATCGGCGGTATGCTGGCGGTAAGCACCGGTTCTGGCTTTATCGGTGGGATTATCGCCGGTTTCCTTGCCGGTTATGTGGCGAAGCTCATCAGCACGAAGTTGAAACTCCCACAGAGTATGGAAGCGCTGAAACCGATTCTGATTATTCCGCTGCTTTCGAGCCTGGTCGTTGGTCTGGCAATGATTTACCTGATTGGTAAACCGGTTGCGGGCATTCTGGAAGGCCTGACTCATTGGCTGCAAACCATGGGGACGGCGAATGCGGTTCTGCTTGGCGCTATTCTTGGCGGCATGATGTGTACCGACATGGGCGGTCCGGTGAACAAAGCGGCCTACGCGTTTGGAGTGGGGCTGCTGAGTACGCAAACTTATGCACCGATGGCAGCCATTATGGCGGCAGGTATGGTGCCACCGTTGGCGCTGGGTCTGGCAACGCTGGTTGCGCGTCGCAAGTTCGACAAAGCACAACAGGAAGGTGGCAAAGCGGCGCTGGTTCTGGGTTTATGCTTTATCACCGAAGGGGCAATTCCGTTCGCGGCACGCGATCCGATGCGTGTTCTGCCATGCTGTATCGTCGGTGGCGCGGTGACGGGAGCAATCTCAATGGCTGTGGGTGCGAAGTTGATGGCGCCACACGGCGGACTATTTGTACTGCTGATCCCAGGAGCCATTACCCCTGTACTGGGTTACCTGTTGGCGATTGTTGCTGGTACGCTGGTGGCCGGTCTCTCCTACGCGGTGCTGAAGCGCCCGGAAGTGGACGCTGTCGCGAAAGTAGCCTAACTCTTCTTTACTTCCCTGGGCAGAGATTTCTCTGCCCTTTTTTATTCTTTGATCCCGGCAGTTGCGGCACCGCCACAATAATCCATCCTGTCTTAACCAAATTCGATAAAGTGCCCTTAAATCAAACTCGTCACGGAAATCGAATATGAAAAAAACGCACATTTTTGCCTCTCTGTCACTCGCTACGCTGTTGCTTACGGGGTGCTCAACCACCTGGGTGATGACAACAACATCAGGGGCAACGATAGAGACGCAAGGCAAGCCTGAGCAGGATTCCGGGACTGGACTGACAAAATATGCTGACACCTATGGCTATCACCGCGTGATTAAAAGCAGCGATGTGAAGCAAATAGCTAAAGGTAAGACGGTATTGCTATGGTGAGTCAGGTCAGGTAAGTCGCGAAGTATTCAGGAGGCGATATCGCTTTCGGCCCCCTGAATAAAACGGGTCAGGCAATCATTGGCGCGATGATAAAACCAAAGGCAACGCCCGCGATGATCCCACCCAGTCCTGGCAACATAAACGGATGGTTTAAGACATATTTGCCCACGCGCGTTGTCCCGGTGGTGTCGAACTCCATTGCCGCCAGTGAAGTGGGGTATGTGGGTAGAACAAACACACCTGTCACTGCCACGTAGGAAGCCAGAATGGCCCAGGTGGGTACGCCGAGCGCGACGGCAAGCGGGATAATCAGCGGCGTGGTGGCTCCCTGCGAATAGAGCAGCGCGCAGGTCCCAAACAGTACCAGAGCCAACAGCATCGGGTAGGCCTGTAGAATATTACCCGCGATGTCTTTAATTTCCGCTAAGTGTGCGTCAATGAATGTGGTTCCCAGTGTAACAATGCCGAGAATGACGGCCAGCGAACTCATACCTGCTCGAAAAGTGGATGTCAGTACAATGGCATCTGTCGATGTTTTGCACAGTACGACCATCAGACAAGCGGCAGATAACATGCAGATAATGATGATATCCCGGGTATTAATTGGGTTACCTGCATCGAATCCAGGACGTAGTTGAGGACATGCTGCAAGAATAACGATGACGACCGTTGCCAGCATAAACAGGGCAACGGAAAGCACGGCACCCGGCGTCGTGCTACTCTGGCTTTCATATTTACGGACCAGACCTTTTTGCAGGCGTTGCAGATACACTTCATCATCCTGTAGCTCGCACCCCTGGCGTGAAGCGATTAATGCCGCCACCATTGCGGCAACGAACGAGGCCGGCAGGCATACTGCCATGACCTGTATAAAGCTGACGCCGTTTCCCTCCATGATGGTCAACATTGCGGCCATTGCAGCGCTGATCGGCGAACCGGATATTGCCACCTGGGAGGCGACGACGGATCCTGCGAGCGTGCGTGAGGGGCGGATACCGGACTCTTTTGCTACTTCGGCAATGACCGGTAGGGTAGAGAAGACAATAAATCCGGTCCCCGCCATAATGGTCATCGACCAGGTAATAATGGGCGCAATAACATTGATATATTTAGGGTTACGCCGCATAAAATTCCCGGCAACGCGTACCAGATAATCCATACCACCCGCGGCCTGTAGTGCTGAGGCAGCCACTACCACCGTCATAATAATGAGAATCACGTCAACGGGTGGCGAACCAATTTGCAACCCAAATCCCAGTGTTAAAATAGCCAGCCCCAGCCCGCCACATAAACCAATACCAATACCGCCGAAGCGGATACCAAAAAATATTGCGCCCAACACTACGATAATTTCCAGCCAAATCATAATGGCCTCCGCCAGAGAATAATTCGTTATTAAAATGGGTGTTTATTTAATTCAATAATTAGCCAGGCATAGATTTTCATTGCACCAAAAGATGATCTTTACCAACGCGTTTCTCGTACCATTTAATACCGGCGCGAACCAACGAACCGGTTGAATCAATATATTTTTCAGGTGACGTTTTGACAGCCTCAGCAAGGATGACGGGAACTTCAGTACATCCCAGTACGATAACTTGTGCGCCGCGAGAGAAGAGTGCTTGAGCCTGTTCATTCATCAGCGTTTGCGCCCGCTTAACATCACCGGCTTTTAAGCAATAGATACTTTCCATCACTTTTTCCTGACTGGCAGAGTCAGGACTGATGCAGGTTAACCCAAGAGATTCAATGCCTTTTTGATAGAGACCCATGTACAAGGTGGCATTGGTGGCGAGTAGTCCAATACGTGATTTTCCACAGTTCCTGACCTCATTGATGGTCGTTTCAACGATACTGAGCAGCTCTGTGTGACAGCACTCTTTTAATTCATTAAACCAAAAGTGGGCGGTATTACAGGGGATAACAATACACTCAGCGCCAGCATCTTCGAGTTTATGCATATAATCGCGCATTGCCGGGAGTGGGGAATTACCATGATGCATTAACGCGTCAGTTCGGTCAGGAATGTCAGGAATAGATGAAATAATTAATGGGATATGTTCCTGGTCACGTTGTGCCGCGGTAAAGGTGACGAATTTATTAA
The DNA here is from genome assembly GCF_030332245.1 of Citrobacter sp. Cy070. Classification (NCBI taxonomy): domain Bacteria; kingdom Pseudomonadati; phylum Pseudomonadota; class Gammaproteobacteria; order Enterobacterales; family Enterobacteriaceae; genus Citrobacter; species Citrobacter sp. Cy070. The sequence goes on along the minus strand of NZ_JAOWIG010000051.1, from coordinate 53,723 downwards.
AGAGATCGACGGTTGCCGCTGGCCCCATACCACCCAGTACGCCAATTAAACCTTTCACGATATATACCTCGATTTACCGTTAAATAATATTCAAGCTGTTTTTATCTTGCCCTAATGTTTAACAGCAGAGAGTCGAGAGGAGAAATGCAATAATGTTTGTCTAAATGCAAAAACTGCATGACTGTAGTTTCTTTCGTCCTCCCATGAGGTCCGGAAAGCGTGCGAAACCTGAAGTTTTGCCTGCAGAGAAGGGGGATGACTGAATGGCGAAGCCAACATGTTAATGCCAAAAACGAAGGCTTGATGCAAAAAACGAATCATCGGTGGCTAATCGCCAATATCATCTCTGGAACGCCTCTGGCATGATGTTTTAGGTTAATCACCCTATTTAAACATCCGCGTGACAGGCATGAAAAATATTGAGACAAAATGGTTATATGATTTCCTGACGCTGGAGGCGTGTCGTCATTTTTCCCAGGCGGCTGAGGAACGCAATATATCCCAACCGGCATTTAGCAGGCGGATCAAGGCGCTCGAATCCGCCGTGGGAGTACAGCTTTTTGATCGCACGACGAGTCCACTGCAACTCACGGAGGAGGGCAAGCTATTCCATTCGCAAACCCGTAGCCTGCTGCAACAGCTGGAATGCAATCTGGATGAGCTAAGTGGGCACAACCTGCTTGGGGTTCCCAATATTAAAATAGCGGCGGCACATTCTCTGTCGCTGACGATGTTGCCGAGATTAGTGCACTCAATGGCGGCCTGGGGGGAAGAGTTTGTTTATCACGTCGAGGCGATTGATGTGGTGCAAGCGGTGAATACCCTGCGTGAAGGGAAAAGTGATTTTATTATCTCTTTTCGGGATGAAGATTTAATGCAGTCACCCTTCTGCGGTTTGAAGGTTTTTGAGTCTGAGTTGTATCCCGTTTGTGCGGCTGATGCGAAGGGGAAGGCGTTGTTTGATATCTATCAGCCGCAGGTGCCGATTCTGAACTATACCAGTACATCCTACATGGGAAGATTGGTAAACCGTCATCTGGCGGAAGTGGGCGGTATTTCTGCTCGTACACTGTTTATGTCTTCGATGAGTGAGTTATTGAAAAATATGGCATTAGATGGCCATGGTATCGCCTGGCTGCCGGCGTGGACTATCGTAAACGAACTGCGTGACAAGCGGCTGGTTTGTCTGCAGACGCCGGAACTGATGGTGCCTATTCAGGCCTATATTTACCGGATGGATACCCGCTTGAATAAAACGGCTGAGCACTTCTGGCGGATTTTGTACAACCACATGCCGGAGGACCTGGTTTCGCTCAGTTAATACACACCAGTCTGCCTGGCACATCTGAAAAACCTCCGGTTGTCCGGAGGCTTTTTTCTGGTTTGCTCAATTTGTGTTCTGCCTCTCATTTTTTCTCTCCCTTGCAAACTGTATCTATAAAAAATTGTGACTCTGTTCATATCTATTTGTTTTAGATCTTGCGGATGGATTTACTTTACAAAAAACCTGGCTAACATGAACACATGTTTGATAGTGAACATGTGCTCTAATAACCTTTGCTGTAGCAATGGTTATTTTTGACGAACTCATTAGTGGTAATTATATTGCCAGGGGACGTGCTATGCGTGAAAAGGAATACATAGTAACCATTGGCTCGGCCAATATGGATGTCGCCGGGTATTCGCATGCTTCTCTGAATTATGCGGACTCGAATCCAGGGAAAATAAAATTTACGCCAGGCGGCGTGGGACGCAATATCGCTCATAATTTGGCGCTGTTGGGAAAAGATTCATGGTTACTGACTGCAGTTGGTAACGATTTCTATGGACAATCATTGCTGGCGCAAACTAATCAATCTGGCGTTCATGTCGAAAAATGCCTGATTGTTGCTGGAGAAAATACATCAAGTTATTTGTCGCTGCTTGATAATACCGGTGAGATGCTGGTTGCCATAAATGATATGAGTATTACCGACCACATTTCAGCGGATTTTTTGTCGCAACATCGTGATTTTATTCGTGCAGCAAAAGTCATTGTCGCTGACTGTAATATCAGTGAAGACGCGCTGACATGGGTGTTGGAAAATGCGGGCGAGGTACCGGTGTTTATTGACCCGGTATCGGCATGGAAGTGCGTTAAAATTCGCGAGCAGCTCGGCAAAATCCATACCTTAAAACCTAATCGACTTGAAGCTGAAACCCTGAGTGGGATTGCACTCTCCGGGCGAGAGGATGTTGGCAAAGTTGCCACGTGGTTTCATGAACGCGGCCTAAACCGCCTGGTGCTCAGCATGGGGGGGGACGGTGTTTATTACAGTGATATCTCGGGGAGTAGCGGCTGGTCGCTGCCCATTAAAACTCACGTCATTAATGTCACGGGGGCTGGTGATGCCATGATGGCGGGACTGGCTTCCTGCTGGGTAGACGGTCTGCCCTTTATTGATTCGGTTCGATTTGCGCAGGGTTGCTCATCTATGGCACTGGCCTGTGAATATACCAACAACCCTGATTTGTCTGTTGCGAATGTTAGCTTAATAGTGGAGAACACAGAATGTCTGAATTAACTCTTTCCTCTGAATTATTACAAATATCTCCAGAAGTTCAGGAAGCATTAAACAGTAAAAAACCCATTGTTGCACTTGAATCAACCATTATTTCCCATGGCATGCCATTTCCACAAAATGCGCAAACAGCAATTGAAGTAGAAGAAACTATTCGCAAACATGGTGCTGTGCCTGCAACCATTGCCATTATTGGCGGGGTAATGAAAGTTGGCTTGAGTAAAGACGAAATTGAACTTTTAGGACGTGAAGGGCATAACGTTGCTAAAGTTAGCCGCCGAGATTTACCGTTTGTTGTAGCCGCAGGGAAAAATGGCGCGACTACCGTTGCCTCTACCATGATTATTGCCGCTATGGCGGGAATTAAAGTATTTGCAACCGGGGGGATCGGCGGTGTTCACCGCGGGGCTGAGCATACATTTGATATTTCTGCGGATCTGCAAGAACTGGCTCATACCAATGTCACGGTTATTTGCGCAGGGGCAAAATCTATTCTCGACCTTGGATTAACAACTGAATATTTAGAAACCTTCGGTGTACCGCTCATTGGTTATCAGACAACATCGCTGCCAGCATTTTTCTGCCGCACCAGCCCGTTTGACGTCAGTATTCGTCTGGACAGCGCAAAAGAAATTGCCCGCGCGATGGCGGTGAAATGGCAAACCGGTCTGAACGGCGGCCTGGTTGTCGCCAATCCAATCCCGGAGCAGTTTGCCATGGCAGAGGAAAAAATTAACGCGGCAATCGATCGGGCCGTGAAGGAAGCTGAAGAACAGGGCGTTGTGGGCAAAGATAGCACGCCGTTCCTGCTGGCGCGGGTTGCGGAACTGACCGGAGGCGACAGTCTGAAATCAAACATTCAGTTGGTGTTCAACAACGCCGTACTGGCTTGCGAGATTGCGAAGGAATACCAACGCCTCGCCTGACCAAATTTTTCGGGCAGAAAGCGGTCGCCCGTGAATATCAAACCTACCAAAACCTGGCGTTAGCGCCGGGTTTCCTGGCATGAAGGGATTTCATTATGGATATAATGAGAAGTGTTGTGGGTATGGTGGTATTACTGGCCATCGCGTTTCTGCTGTCAGTAAATAAAAAACGGATTAGCCTGCGTACCGTTGGCGCTGCGTTGGTTTTGCAAATCGCCATTGGCGGTATCATGTTGTATTTCCCTCCGGGGAAATGGCTGGTTGAACAGGCTGCACTCGGCGTCCACAAGGTTATGTCATATAGCGATGCGGGAAGCGCATTTATTTTCGGCTCGTTGGTCGGTCCTAAAATGGATGTGCTGTTTGACGGTGCCGGTTTTATCTTTGCCTTCCGGGTACTCCCCGCGATCATTTTTGTTACCGCGCTGATAAGCCTGCTTTACTACATTGGCGTAATGGGACTGTTGATCCGTATTCTCGGTGGTATTTTCCAGAAAGCGCTGAACATCAGCAAAATCGAATCATTTGTCGCGGTGACGACGATTTTTCTCGGGCAAAACGAAATTCCGGCAATCGTGAAACCCTTTATTGATCGCCTGAATCGCAATGAGCTGTTTACTGCAATTTGTAGCGGGATGGCATCTATTGCGGGTTCAATGATGATTGGTTATGCCGGAATGGGTGTACCCATCGATTATTTGTTGGCGGCATCATTGATGGCAATCCCTGGCGGTATTTTGTTCGCGCGTATGCTGAGTCCGGCAACGGAAGAGTCTCGCGTTACCTTCGAGAATCTGTCGTTTACTGAGACACCACCGAAAAGCATCATCGAAGCGGCGGCCAGTGGGGCGATGACCGGATTGAAGATCGCCGCAGGTGTGGCGACGGTGGTAATGGCATTTGTCGCCATTATTGCGTTAATTAACGGCATTATTGGTGGCGTTGGTGGTTGGTTTGGCTTCGGTCACGCCACTCTGGAAGGCATTTTTGGCTATATTCTGGCCCCGCTGGCGTGGATTATGGGCGTGGACTGGAGCGATGCGACGCTGGCAGGTAGCCTGATTGGACAGAAGCTGGCGATCAACGAATTTGTCGCTTATCTCAACTTCTCACCGTATCTGCAAATGGGCGGTGCGCTGGACGTGAAGACCATCGCGATTATCTCGTTTGCTTTGTGTGGTTTTGCAAACTTTGGTTCAATTGGTGTTGTCGTCGGTGCGTTTTCAGCCATTGCGCCACAGCGCGCACCGGAAATCGCGCAACTTGGAATGCGTGCTTTGGCAGCGGCAACGCTTTCTAACCTGATGAGCGCCACAATAGCCGGTTTCTTTATCGGACTGGCATAAAATAAAGTTTGTAGGCCGGATAAGCAGAGCGCCATCCGGCATTATATCTAAGCGGTTTTCAGCAAATACAGGGCATTATCGGCGGAGAGCGTTGGGTTGTTGATACTGACGCTGGCCCGCGATAATGCCGCGCAGGCCATGGCAAACTGCGCGCTTTCACGAAACTCGCTACCTTCCAGAAAGCTGTACAGTAATCCCGCCATAAAAGCGTCATCGGCGCCAAAACTGTCTACCACCGTATGCTCAGGCGGCGTCAATAAAAACTGTTCGCCGTCCTTTTCGCTGCAAAAAACGGATTCGTCTTCCAGACACACAAAGATGCGTTTTACTCCTTGCTGATGAAGGTCGTTGACGGCCTGCATGCGATCCGCATCCGACTGGACAGGCTTACCCCATAAAATGCCCAGCTCTTTCTGCGTGGGTTTGAGCGTATGAATACGTGTAAACCAGGTCTTCATTTTTGCCGCTTTGAACTCTGAAACGGTATCAATAAATACCGGAATGTCATCAGCAATAGTAAATACCCACTCGATGGCTTCAGCAGTCAGGTTGCAATCCGCCAGCACGACGCCGGAATGGCGGATAAGATCCCGTGAACCGTTCAGCAACTGCGGCGTTAGCTGTTGCAGAATGTGGGTATCGTTAATCGCCAGTACGGTCTCTTCCTGCTGATTCGCGATCGACAAATAGGTGGAGGTGTTATGTCCATGCAGACGAATGCAATTGGAAACGTTAACACCAGCCTGACGGGTCTGTTCCAGCAGCGTTTCGCCATAGAAATCGCTACCAACAGCGGAGATTAAATGCACGTCACGGCCCAGCAGCGCCAAATTATGAGCGATATTGCGTCCCACGCCGCCTGCAGAACAGTGGATGCTGCCGGGGTTAGATGCGGCTTGAGGATAGTGGATGTCTGCAATACCCCGGATATCCATGTTGATAGCTCCGACGACGACGCAATAATCTTGTTCGGTAAGGATATAACCTTTACCTTTGATCATTCCTTTGCGCATCAAATCCATAATATGTGCGGCGACGCGCGAACGGCTGATCTGCAAAATATCGGCGATTTCATTCTGCTGAATCAACGGATTACGTCGCAGGATCTTAAGGATCTGCTTTTCCCTGTCGTTCATGATTAGGCCACCGCTTTTTCAGTTTGCTGCGCTTTCAGCCAGGCAATCTCTTCTGCCCAGATATCTGGATTAATGGTTTCCAGTATCAGTGGGATGCCGTCAAAACGGTTGTCCTGCATGATCCAGCGGAATGCATCGTGACCGATATTACCTTCCCCTAAGCTATGGTGACGGTCAACGCGGCTGCCAAATGCGCTCTTGGCATCGTTCAGGTGCATACCGCGTAAATAGTTAAAGCCGACAATACGTTCAAATTCAGCGAATGTCTTTTCACACTCGTCAACGGAACGCAAATCGTAACCGGCCGCGAAGGCGTGGCAGGTGTCGATGCAGACGCCGACACGGGATTTATCCTCGACGCCGTCGATGATTGCCGCCAGATGCTCGAATTTAAAACCAAGATTACTGCCTTGCCCGGCGGTGTTTTCAATGACTGCCGTCACGCCCTGAGTTTGAGCAAGGACAATGTTGATTGATTCGGCAATACGCGCCAGGCATTCATCTTCCGGGATCTGCATTAAGTGGCTGCCCGGGTGAAAGTTAAGCAGGGATAAACCAAGCTGCTCGCAGCGCTGCATTTCATCAAGAAAAGCATCGCGTGATTTTTCCAGCGCGTCGCTGACCGGATGACCGAGGTTTATCAGGTAGCTGTCGTGAGGCAGGATTTGCGCAGAAGTATAGTGATACTTCTCGCAGGCAGATTTGAAATCATCAATGATTTCGGTGGTCAGCGGCGCGGCACGCCACTGACGCTGATTCTTGGTGAACAGGGCGAATGCGGTCGCTTCGATTTCTGCGGCTCGAATAGCGGCGTTAGCCAGACCGCCAGCGGCGCTTACGTGCGCTCCAATATATTTCATAAATTAAACCCGCCATACTCAAAAGGGGAGAGTATAGCGGGTTAATGGGGGGGAGTCGTGCTCGTTTATGCCATCAGCGCGTGGATAGCGAGGTTAATCGCGCCACCGCCCACAATCAGCCAGACAAACAGCACCAGTGCCATCAGCAGAGGTTTTGCACCGGCTTTTTTCAGGGCGCTAACGTGAGTGGTCAGCCCCAGCGCGGCCATCGCCATTGCCAGCAAAATGGTATCCAGCGTTACCAGCATGTTCACTACCGACTGCGGCAGCAGGTGGAACGAGTTAAAAATCGCGACCACAATAAACAGGATGGCAAACCACGGAATAGTGATTTTACTTTTTTCTCCGCTGGCCGACGGAGACAGTTGTTTAACACGTGCTGCCAGGATGATGAGGAACGGAGCCAGCATCATGACGCGCAGCATTTTAGCAATGACGGCTGCGTTTTCAGCTTCCGGGGTGATTGCATGCCCGGCAGCAACAACCTGTGCGACTTCATGCATCGTGGAGCCAATATAAATCCCGTAGGTTTCCGGGCTAAACCAGTGCGCCAGTAGCGGGTACATTGCCGGGTACAGGAAGATAGCAATGGTCCCGAAGATAACCACGGTAGCAACGGCGACCGTTACCTTACTGGCTTCTGCTTTCACCACCGGCTCGGTGGCTAATACGGCGGCGGCACCACAAATGCTGCTCCCCGCGCCAATCAGCCAACTGGTGTGGCGGTCCAGACCAAACACTTTCTGCCCAAGGAAGCAGGCAATCATAAAGGTGCTGCTGAGCGTTAACACATCAATCACGATACCGCTGACGCCGACGTCAGCAATTTGCGCGAAGGTGAGGCGGAAACCATAAAGGATGATCCCCAGACGCAGTAAATGTTGCTTGGCAAACAGCACGCCACCGTCACAGCTTTTCCAGATTTGTGGATACACGGTGTTGCCGATAACCATCCCGAATAAAATGGCTAAGGTGAGGGCGCTGAACCCGGCACCTGCGACGGCGGGAATGGAACCTCCCCATAAGGCGGCCCCGGTGATAACTGCACTCAGGGCAAGCCCCGGAATAAAATGCCACACTGTACGACGATGATTCTGTAGGGCGAGTTCAGTCATAACCCCTCCTGAACAATTTGAATGATTTCTTGGCAAAAATTGTAAGGTGAAGTGGCTTAAAAATAAAATTGATTATATATTTATAATTAATCTTTATAAGTGGTAAGCACGGGCTACCCGGTGGAAAACGACTATGCATATCACCCTGCGACAACTTGAAGTTTTTGCTGAGGTACTGAAAAGCGGCTCGACGACTCAGGCATCTGTCATGTTGTCATTGTCGCAGTCAGCGGTCAGTGCTGCGCTTACCGATTTAGAGGGGCAACTTGGCGTGCAACTGTTTGACCGCGTCGGCAAGCGACTGGTCGTTAATGAGCACGGGCGCTTACTCTATCCGCGTGCGTTGGCCTTGCTCGAGCAAACGACAGAAATTGAACAGCTTTTTCGTGAAGATAATGGCGCGATTCGCGTCTATGCCAGTAGCACCATTGGCAACTATATTTTACCTGCCATGATTGCAGGTTACCGGCGGGATTTCCCCGATTTGCCGCTGGAACTCAGCGTGGGCAACAGCCAGGATGTTATCAATGCCGTGCTGGATTTTCGGGTCGATATCGGGCTGATTGAAGGGCCCTGTCACAGTACCGAAATCATCTCTGAACCGTGGCTGGAAGATGAACTGGTGGTATTTGCTGCGCCGTCATCGCCGCTAACCACGGGGCCCGTGACGCTGGAGCAACTTGCGGCTTCGCCCTGGATCCTGCGCGAACGTGGGTCTGGTACTCGCGAGCTGGTGGATTATCTGCTGTTGTCTCATCTACCGAGATTTCAGATGGCAATGGAGTTGGGTAACTCTGAGGCCATTAAGCATGCGGTGCGCCATGGTCTCGGGATCAGCTGCTTGTCGCGTCGGGTTATTGCAGAACAACTGCAGGCAGGAACGTTAAGCGAAGTTCCGGTGCCGTTGCCACGTCTGGTCCGCACGCTTTGGCGCGTCCATCATCGCCAAAAACATCTTTCAAACTCGCTGCTGCGTTTTTTACGTTATAGCGACCAGGTAGAGCAGGTTGAATAAGGCGCTGATGCGTCGTACCTGCAATAAACACCCCATCGTCAACTGAGGGCAATCGTCATACGTTGCCCATTTCTGCTTTACTTATAATCCGCGGCCAGTCATGAAGGTCTCTTATAACAGCGCATTTGTGCCGGAAGAATGCCATTTCGTCTGCTACAATCGCGCCTCATTTTTTGGATGGATAGCATTTTCACATGGTTTCCGAAACTAAAACCACAGAAGCGCCCACGCTACGCCGTGAACTGAAGGCGCGTCACCTGACGATGATCGCCATTGGTGGTTCCATCGGTACGGGTCTTTTCGTTGCATCTGGTGCAACCATTTCTGCGGCGGGTCCTGGCGGCGCGCTGTTTTCTTATATTCTGATTGGCCTGATGGTGTACTTCCTGATGACCAGTCTCGGTGAGCTGGCTGCCTACATGCCGGTTTCCGGTTCGTTCTCTACCTACGGTCAGAACTATGTAGAAGAAGGCTTTGGCTTCGCGCTCGGCTGGAACTACTGGTACAACTGGGCGGTGACTATCGCCGTGGACCTGGTGGCCGCACAATTGGTAATGAGCTGGTGGTTCCCGGATACGCCTGGTTGGATCTGGAGTGCGCTGTTCCTTGGCGTTATCTTCCTGCTGAACTACATCTCGGTACGTGGATTTGGCGAAGCGGAGTATTGGTTCTCACTGATCAAAGTCACCACCGTGATTATCTTCATCGTGGTTGGCGTAATGATGATTATCGGTATCTTCAAAGGTGCTCAACCGGTGGGTTGGAGTAACTGGACGACAGGTGATGCCCCCTTTGCTGGCGGTTTTGCCGCCATGATTGGTGTGGCGATGATCGTCGGCTTCTCTTTCCAGGGGACCGAGTTGATTGGTATCGCCGCGGGCGAATCTGAAGATCCAGAGAAGAACATTCCACGCGCGGTGCGTCAGGTATTCTGGCGAATCCTGCTGTTCTATGTGTTCGCGATTTTGATTATCAGCCTGATTATCCCGTATACCGATCCGAGCCTGCTGCGCAATGATGTAAAAGACATCAGCGTCAGCCCGTTCACGCTGGTATTCCAGCATGCGGGTCTGCTGTCTGCGGCGGCGGTGATGAACGCCGTTATCCTGACGGCGGTGCTGTCGGCGGGTAATTCCGGGATGTATGCATCAACACGTATGCTCTACACCCTGGCATGTGACGGTAAAGCGCCGCGTATTTTCTCTAAACTGTCTCGTGGCGGCGTACCGCGTAACGCGCTGTATGCGACGACTGTTGTGGCAGGTCTGTGCTTCCTGACATCCATGTTTGGTAACCAGACTGTGTACCTGTGGCTGTTGAACACTTCCGGGATGACGGGCTTTATCGCCTGGCTGGGAATTGCAATTAGCCACTATCGTTTCCGCCGTGGTTACGTGTTGCAGGGCCATGATATTAATGATCTGCCGTATCGTTCAGGCTTCTTCCCTCTGGGGCCGATCTTTGCCTTTGTCCTGTGCTTGATAATCACCCTGGGGCAAAACTACGAAGCGTTCCTGAAAGATACCATTGACTGGGGCGGTGTAATGGCAACCTATATTGGTATCCCGCTGTTCCTGATCATCTGGTTTGGCTATAAGCTGACCAAAGGAACCCGTTTCGTTCGTTACAGCGAAATGAAATTCCCGGGGCGCGTGAAGAAATAACAGTATAAAAAGCATAACAAAAACCCCGGCATGATGAGTGCCGGGGTTTTTTATTGCGTCAGACTTAGAAGCTGTAAGTCATGCCAACCGTGTAACGACGACCATCAAGCACGGTGTCATAGGTCTCGTAATCAATCTGTTTATCCAGCACGTTATACACGCCAGCAGTAAGCAGTACATCTTTGGTCGCATAGTAACGCATACCGATATCGACCTGGGTATAGGAAGGGGTGCCTTGCGCCATGGAGGTACGGCTCAGGTATTCTGATGTTTTGCCACGCAGATTCAAACGGCTCCAGAAACCGATATCCTGCGTAGCCTGCCAGTCCAGCGTGGTGTTGAACATATGCTTCGGCATTTTGTTCAACGGCTGGCCCGAGAACTGACCGCTTTTCTGTTCAGATTCAGTGTAGGTATAGTTCGCTGTCCAGTTGATGTCGGAGGTCATCTTCCAACCGAAGGTGGATTCGACACCGCGCATATTGGCTTTATCAACGTTAACCCGATCGCTGACAAAGTCGTAATGAGTGCTGCCAATAGTACAAGCCGGATCGGCACTGCTGTTACAGCGACGGACTTCGGTAATTTTGTTTTTGAAGTCAGTATTGAACAGCGTGACACCCGCATTGAGGTCGTTGCCGTTATCCCACAGCAAACCGATCTCTTCGCTCAGGCTTTTTTCTGGTTTCAGATCCGGGTTGCCGACAATGATACCGTTCAGACGACCGCCACCGGTCACTTGCCCCCAGCTTGCGGATGACTGGCGCAGATCCGGTGCACGATAGCCCGCAGAAACTCCCCCTTTTAAGGTCCACTGATCGCTCAGGTGCCATACGCCATAGCCGCGCGGCGTCCAGTTGTCACCGTAGTTTTCATCTTTATCCATACGCAGACCGCCGGTCAGCGTGAAAGTATCGGTAACCGCCCATTCATCTTCGGCAAACAACGCCCAACTCCAGCGGGTCAATTTGTTCAGACCGTCAGCTGCTTGCAGTTGGTTGCCGTTATCGCGCAGTTTTTCATAACGGTATTGCCCGCCAACTGTCAGGGTGTGCGCCCCGAGGAAGACCTGGTTCTGGTTATTGAAGATCGTGTTGTAGGATTTCATCTGACGACCAGGGTTTTTGGTCTCTTCCTGCTGGACATAGCTGGTGGAGTTGAAATCGTCGTAATAACCGCTGTGGGTTAATGAATACGTTGTGTGTTCATAACGGTTGTAGCTTTTGCTGTTTGGCTTACAAACACCGTTACGGCAGTTTTCTGCCGCCATCGATTCGCCCGGTGTGCTGTTGCGATCCTGTAGTTCATGCGCGACATCGAAGTCGATGTCATTTTTATCATCCGGGGTGAAGTTGAGGGTGAGTCCGCCGTTGCGCAGGCGTTGTTCATTGTAACCATTGACTATCTTATCTTCTCCGCGATGGGAGAACAGCCCGGTCACTTTTGCGCCGAGTAGCCCGTCGATCAGTGGTCCGGACGCGTATGCATTTGTCTGGTAAAGGTCTCCGGAGTCCCGATCTTCCTGGAGGGTGGCATCACCATGCAGGGAGCCGGTCCAGGCTTTAGTATTCGAGACTTTTTTGGTGATCACGTTAATCACGCCGCCCATAGCGTCAGAGCCGTACAGAGACGACATCGGGCCGCGGATCACCTCGATACGCTCGATGGATTCAAGCGGCGGCAGCCAGCCTTGTTCAATACCTGAGTTGTCGCTATTAGGACGTGTGCCGCGGGTGCTGATGCGTTTACCGTTGACCAGGAAGAGCGTGTATTGCGAAGCCATACCGCGAATACTGATATCGCTGCTGCTCCCCCCGCCGGTGACGACGACGCCAGGGACGTCTTTCAGTGCATCGGTCACATCGCGATACGCTTTATCTTCGATCTGTTGCTTGGTAATAACCGAAATGGAGGCGGGGGCATCCTGAATTTTTTGCTCAAACCCGGTGGCGGTGACGACCACGGTATCCTGGTCGGCGGCATAGACGAGTGATGGGAGACTCGCGACGCATACTGCGGCGGCTACAGCCTTAACGTGAGGTATAGTCATTTGTATCATTCCATTTAAATGAATCTAACTACGTGTCATGTGAAAGGCCATGACAATTGTATGTATTTGTCTTTTAAGGACTCTTTTCAGTAAAGAAGCGGGGGGATTGTACAAAAGTATGAATTTTTGTAAACACAAATGATAATAGAAATCATTTGTGTTTGATGTGTTTAGCATGGAAAATCTTTTTAATTCAGAGGGATAGTGGTGAAATAAAAAAGGAGAAAAAGTGAAGGAATGATGGAGAAATGAAGAGGGCTGACGCCCTCACTCAGGCGTTACTTCAGCAAATATTGGGCGTGGAAACGCAGATGATCTTCAATAAATGATGCAATGAAGTAGTAGCTATGATCGTAACCCGGCTGAATGCGTAATGTCATCGGCCATGCGGTTTGACGGGCCGTTTCGGCCAGCACTGCGGGTTGCAGTTGATCGGCGAGAAACTGATCGCTATCCCCCTGATCAATAAGCGTTGGGATCGCATCTGCGGGTTTACTGGCCAGCATCAGCGCACAGCTGTCCCATTCCGCCCACCGTGATTTATCCTCACCCAGGTAGGCGCTAAAGGCTTTCTCACCCCACGGTACGCGACATGGATTGACGATGGGGGCGAAGGCAGAAACGCTGGTGTATTTGCCAGGGTTTTTCAGTGCCATGATCAGTGCACCATGCCCCCCCATAGAGTGCCCGCTGATGGCGCAGCGATCGCTGACGTTAAACTGTGACTGAATGAGTGCCGGCAACTCGTCACGCATATAGTCATACATGCGAAAATGTGAGACCCACGGTTGTTGCGTGGCATTGAGATAAAATCCGGCACCCTGGCCTAAATCGTAGCCTTCATCATTGGCGACCTGTTCGCCACGCGGGCTGGTATCAGGCATCACCAGAACGATGCCCAGTTCAGCCGCAATACGTTGTGCTCCGGCTTTAGTGGTGAAGTTTTCATCATTGCAGGTCAAACCTGACAGCCAGTACAGCACCGGAGGTGGGGTGTTATCCCGGGGGGGTGGAAGAAAAATACTGAAGGTCATGGTGCAATTTAGCGTGGTGGAGTCATGACGCCAGCGTTGTTGCCAGCCTTCAAAACAGCGGTGCTCTTCAAGCATTTCCATGCGTGGCTCCTTGTTGTGTTGAACCTGAATGTGTTTGCGAACTCACCATAATACAGATTATTCATTGCACTGTGAGTAACTTTCACTTCCGCATTGAGCAAACATACTTCATCATCTATATAACTTTACATTAACACTCGAATTCACCCGGTTGAACGACATATGAAATCTGTGTGCTAAAAGGCAGCACCAATTTCAATAATTATCGCGGTGAATACTGGATTATGTGCGCCGCCTCACGCACAATGTTCTGGCTGTGACACAGCCTAAAAACTTTGCCCCACGCAGGGCAGAGGCGCCCCACCTGCAGGAGAAAAAGAAATGTCATCACTCAGTAAAGAAGCGGCACTGGTTCATGAAGCGCTGGTCGCGCGTGGTCTTGAAACACCACTACGCCCGCCTGTGCAAGAGATGGATAATGAAACGCGCAAACGTCTTATCTCCGGTCATATGACCGAGATTATGCAATTGCTCAATCTTGATTTGAGCGATGACAGTCTGATGGAAACGCCACATCGCATCGCTAAAATGTATGTCGATGAGATTTTCTCCGGCCTCGATTACGCCAACTTCCCGAAAATCACCGTCATTGAAAATAAGATGAAGGTTGATGAGATGGTCACGGTTCGCGATATCACGCTGACCAGCACCTGCGAACATCACTTCGTAACGATTGATGGCAAAGCGACGGTGGCCTATATCCCGAAAGATTCGGTCATCGGTCTGTCGAAGATTAACCGCATTGTGCAGTTCTTCGCTCAGCGCCCGCAGGTCCAGGAACGCCTGACTCAGCAAATTCTCACCGCGCTGCAAACGTTGCTCGGGACGAATAATGTGGCGGTTTCAATTGATGCTGTGCATTACTGCGTGAAAGCGCGTGGTATTCGTGATGCGACCAGCGCTACCACCACTACCTCGCTTGGCGGATTGTTTAAGTCCAGCCAGAATACGCGTCAGGAATTCCTGCGCGCCGTACGTCACCACAACTGATCAGGGCAGGGGCCATGGAGCGTAATGTCACGCTGGATTTTATTCGTGGCGTCGCCATCCTCGGCATCCTGCTTCTAAATATTAGCGCCTTTGGTCTGCCAAAGGCGGCCTATCTGAATCCTGCCTGGTACGGCAACATTACCCCGTCAGATGCCTGGACCTGGGCCGTGCTTGATCTCTTCGCGCAGGTGAAATTCCTCACGTTATTTGCGCTGCTGTTTGGCGCGGGTCTGCAGATGCTGCTACCGCGAGGCAAACGTTGGATCCAGTCACGACTCACTTTGCTGGTTCTGCTGGGGTTTATTCACGGTTTGCTGTTCTGGGATGGCGATATCCTGCTGGCGTATGGCCTGATTGGGCTGATTTGCTGGCGGTTGGTTCGCGATGCCCCTTCCGTCAAAAGTCTGTTTAATACCGGCGTGTTGCTCTATCTGGCGGGCGTTGGTGTGCTGTTGCTGCTGGGATTTATCTCCGGAAGTGAGACCAGTCGGGCCTGGACACCGGATGCTTCTGCGTTGCTGTATGAGAAATACTGGAAGGTGAACGGCGGTATGGAAGCGGTCAGCAATCGCGTAGATATGATGTCCAATAGCTTGCTGGCGTTGGGTGCGCAGTACGGCTGGCAACTGGCGGGGATGATGCTGCTGGGCGCGGCATTGATGCGCAGCGGTTGGCTGAAAGGGCAGTACAGTTTGCAGCACTATCGACGTACCGGCGCGTTATTGGTCATTATTGGGATGGCGATTAACCTGCCTGCTATCGTTGCGCAGTGGCATCTGGACTGGGCCTACCGCTGGTGTGCTTTCCTGTTACAAGCCCCGCGAGAGCTGGGCGCGCCGTTGCAGACCATTGGTTACGCTGCGCTGATGTTCGGTTTCTGGCCGCAGCTTAGCCGTTTAAAATGGGTCATTGCCATAGCCTGCGTTGGGCGCATGGCGCTAACCAACTATTTGTTACAAACCTTAATTTGCACCACGCTGTTTTATCAATTCGGCTTATTTATGAAATTCGACCGGCTGGAGTTGCTGTATTTCGTCATTCCGGTCTGGGCCGTTAACCTGCTTTTCTCCGTCATTTGGTTGCATTTTTACCGGCAAGGCCCGGTAGAATGGCTATGGCGTCAATTAACCCTGCGTGCGTCAGGGACATCATTACCGCGAACATCCAGATAACGATCTGGATCACATTCATTAACAAAATGGATGTAAGCGCTTTCATTCCTGTGACATCACTCACGCAGTCCGTTTCGTTGTGCTGACAAAATACCCAGCCTGGGGTGTCTGCGGGTAACCGCATCTTAAACAGGGTAGTGAATATGGTAACCATCCGTGATGTGGCACGACAGTCTGGCGTTTCTGTCGCGACTGTTTCCCGCGTACTGAACAACAGCGCGCTGGTGAGTCCCGATACGCGTGAAGCGGTAATGAAGGCGGTCACTCAGCTCGGCTATCGACCGAATGCCAACGCGCAAGCGCTGGCGACGCAGGTGAGCGACACGATTGGCGTTGTGGTGATGGATGTTTCAGACGCATTTTTTGGCGCGCTGGTCAAGGCCGTGGATATGGTTGCTCAACAGCATCAGAAGTACGTCCTGATTGGCAACAGCTACCATGAGGCTGAAAAAGAACGTCATGCCATTGAGGTACTGATTCGTCAGCGTTGTAACGCACTGATTGTTCACTCGAAAGCGTTGAGCGATCGCGAGCTGGCCGGGTTCATGGATCAGATCCCTGGCATGGTGCTGATCAACCGCATTGTGCCGGGCTATGCGCATCGTTGCGTCTGTCTGGATAATATTAGCGGGGCTAAAATGGCAACCCGTATGCTGCTGAATAATGGGCATCAACGTATTGGTTACCTGGCATCAAGTCACCGCATTGAGGACGATGCAATGCGTAAAGAAGGGTGGCTAAGTGCCCTGAAAGAACAGGGGGTTACCCCGGCAGACAGTTGGATAGGTACCGGTTCACCGGATATGCAGGGCGGAGAGTCCGCAATGGTGGAACTACTGGGACGTAACCTGCAACTGACGGCAGTCTTCGCTTACAACGACAATATGGCCGCTGGCGCGCTGACCGCGCTAAAAGACAACGGCATCGCCATTCCATTACATCTATCTATCATTGGTTTCGACGATATTCCTATCGCACGTTACACTGACCCGCAGCTGACAACGGTGCGCTATCCCATTGCTTCTATGGCAAAAATGGCCACTGAGCTTGCGCTACAAGGCGCGGCGGGAACGCTGGATCCTGACGCAACACATTGCTTTATGCCGACGCTGGTGCGACGTCATTCTGTGGCTTTGCGGCAGAATGCGGCACCGATCACTAACTGATAATGTCGGGCTATGTAACCGCTTTCAATATGTGAGTAAATTCACAGTATCTTAACAATGCGATAGCTATGATGACACTGTTTGCTGCGCTGTAACTACTATGTAACGGTGAATAATCACTTTCATCGAGGTATAGGCGTCTTAAACAACAATTAAAGCCTGTTTTTGGAGCGTTGCCAGACACGGAAGAAATATTTTTAAAAGTGAGCTTCGGCGTTCAGTAACACTTCAGTAACGTTCTGCCTGCCGAGCATTTATCTCAAGCACTACCCTGCATAATAAAACCGGAGATACCATGAATAAGAAGGTGTTGACCCTGTCTGCTGTAATGGCAAGCATGTTATTCGGCGCGGCTGCGCACGCTGCTGATACCCGCATTGGTGTGACTATCTATAAATATGACGATAACTTTATGTCCGTGGTACGTAAGGCTATTGAAAAAGATGCCAAAGCGGCGCCGGATGTACAGTTGCTGATGAATGACTCGCAAAACGATCAGTCCAAACAGAACGATCAGATTGATGTGTTGTTGGCAAAAGGCGTTAAAGCACTGGCTATCAACCTGGTTGACCCGGCAGCAGCAGGAACGGTCATTGAAAAAGCACGCGGTCAGAACGTACCGATTGTGTTCTTCAACAAAGAGCCTTCCCGTAAAGCGCTGGACAGCTATGACAAAGCCTATTATGTCGGTACCGACTCTAAAGAGTCCGGGATTATTCAGGGTGACTTGATTGCCAAGCACTGGGCCGCTAACCCGAACTGGGATCTGAACAAAGATGGCAAAATTCAGTTTGTTCTGCTGAAAGGCGAACCGGGACACCCGGATGCCGAAGCTCGTACGACCTACGTAATTAAAGAGCTGAACGATAAAGGCATCAAAACTGAACAACTGCAGTTAGATACTGCAATGTGGGATACCGCTCAGGCGAAAGATAAGATGGATGCGTGGATGTCCGGTCCTAACGCAAACAAAATCGAAGTGGTTATCGCCAACAACGATGCGATGGCAATGGGCGCAGTTGAAGCGCTGAAAGCACACAACAAAACCAGCGTCCCGGTATTTGGCGTCGATGCGCTGCCTGAAGCCCTGGCTCTGGTGAAATCTGGCGCTATGGCCGGTACCGTGCTGAACGATGCAAACAACCAGGCGAAAGCCACCTTTGATCTGGCGAAAAACCTGGCTGATGGCAAAGGCGCGGCAGACGGCACCAACTGGAAAATTGAGAACAAAATTGTTCGCGTTCCATATGTAGGTGTCGATAAAGATAATCTGGCCGAGTTCACCAACAAATAAATACTCCGTCTGTGGGCGCAATTTCATTGCGCCCTTAATTGCGCACTCTGCAAGGCCAACAAGGTATAATTATGGTCAGCACTAATACTCAGTCGTCAGGCGAATACTTGTTGGAAATGAGCGGCATCAACAAGTCCTTTCCCGGCGTTAAGGCTCTTGATAATGTCAATTTAAAAGTCCGCCCACATTCTATTCATGCTCTAATGGGCGAGAATGGCGCTGGAAAGTCAACATTATTAAAATGTCTTTTTGGGATCTATCAAAAAGATTCCGGTAGTATTTTATTTCAGGGTAAAGAAATCGATTTTCATTCTGCTAAAGAAGCGCTTGAGAATGGTATTTCAATGGTACATCAGGAATTAAACCTGGTATTACAACGTTCTGTAATGGATAACATGTGGCTGGGGCGCTATCCCACCAAAGGTATGTTTGTCGATCAGGAAAAAATGTATCGCGATACCAAAGCGATTTTCGATGAACTGGATATTGACATCGATCCGCGTGCGCGCGTTGGAACATTATCTGTTTCGCAAATGCAGATGATTGAAATTGCGAAAGCATTTTCGTATGACGCCAAAATCGTCATTATGGATGAACCGACCTCATCGTTAACCGAGAAAGAGGTTAATCACCTGTTTACCATCATCCGTAAGCTGAAAGAGCGTGGGTGCGGGATTGTGTATATTTCTCACAAAATGGAAGAAATATTTCAACTGTGTGATGAAATTACCGTGCTGCGTGATGGTCAATGGATTGCGACCCAGCCGCTGGAAGGGTTGGACATGGATAAGATCATCGCCATGATGGTCGGACGCTCACTGAACCAACGTTTCCCGGATAAAGAGAACAAGCCGGGAGAAGTGATTCTGGAAGTGCGTAACCTGACTTCTCTGCGTCAGCCGTCGATTCGTGATATCTCTTTTGATCTCCATAAAGGGGAAATTCTCGGCATTGCCGGCCTGGTTGGCGCGAAACGCACCGATATTGTTGAAACGTTGTTTGGCATTCGTGAGAAATCATCGGGCACGATTACGCTCCACGGCAAAAAAATCAATAACCACAGCGCGAATGAAGCGATTAACCATGGTTTTGCGCTGGTCACCGAAGAGCGTCGCTCAACCGGTATTTATGCCTATCTGGACATTGGTTTTAACTCGTTAATCTCCAATATCCAGAACTATAAAAATAAAGTCGGCCTGCTGGATAATTCCCGCATGAAGAGCGATACCCAGTGGGTAATTGACTCGATGAGGGTAAAAACGCCAGGGCATCGTACGCAAATAGGTTCGCTTTCTGGTGGTAATCAGCAAAAGGTGGTCATTGGCCGTTGGTTGTTAACGCAGCCTGAAATCCTGATGCTGGATGAACCTACACGCGGTATCGATGTCGGCGCGAAATTTGAGATTTATCAGTTGATTGCTGAACTGGCGAAAAAAGGAAAGGGGATCATTATTATTTCCTCTGAAATGCCGGAGTTGTTAGGTATTACCGATCGTATTCTGGTGATGAGCAATGGCCTCGTCGCTGGAATTGTTGAAACCAAAACCACAACGCAAAACGAAATCCTCCGTCTTGCGTCTTTGCACCTTTAAGATTAGGGGCTCCTCATGAGTGCGTTAAATAAGAAAAGTTTTCTTACTTATCTGAAAGAAGGCGGAATTTACGTTGTTCTTTTGGTTTTGCTTGCGATTATTATTTTCCAGGATCCCACTTTCTTAAGTTTACTGAACCTGAGTAATATTCTGACGCAATCCTCGGTGCGTATTATTATCGCATTGGGCGTAGCCGGGCTGATTGTTACCCAGGGGACCGACCTGTCTGCAGGGCGTCAGGTCGGGCTGGCGGCGGTTGTGGCGGCAACCCTGCTGCAGTCGATGGAGAACGCCAACAAGGTGTTCCCGGAAATGGCGACGATGCCAATCATCGTGGTGGTGCTGATTGTCTGCGTGATTGGTGCCATTATCGGTCTGGTGAACGGTATCATCATTGCTTATCTGAACGTGACGCCATTTATTACCACCCTCGGTACGATGATTATCGTTTACGGGATCAACTCCCTGTACTACGACTTCGTCGGCGCATCGCCAATTTCTGGCTTTGACAGCGGGTTCTCAACCTTTGCGCAGGGCTTTATTGCGCTGGGCAGTTTCCGACTCTCCTACATTACTTTCTATGCCTTGATTGCCGTGGCCTTTGTATGGGTGCTGTGGAACAAGACCCGTTTTGGTAAAAATATTTTCGCTATCGGCGGTAACCCTGAAGCGGCGAAAGTGTCCGGGGTAAACGTCGCGCTGAACCTGCTGATCATCTATGCGTTGTCTGGCGTGTTCTATGCTTTTGGTGGTTTGCTCGAAGCTGGGCGTATTGGCTCGGCGACCAACAACCTCGGCTTTATGTATGAGCTGGATGCGATTGCCGCGTGCGTGGTTGGCGGCGTGTCGTTTAGCGGCGGGGTAGGAACCGTGTTTGGCGTGGTGACCGGTGTGATTATCTTCACCGTCATCAACTACGGTCTGACCTACATCGGCGTGAACCCTTACTGGCAGTATATTATCAAGGGCGGCATCATCATCTTCGCGGTCGCGCTGGATTCACTGAAATACGCGCGTAAGAAGTAATCGTACAATGTAAAAAGCCCGGTGCAGCGCAATCTGCACCGGGCTTTTTTATCTGCGTTACAACGTTAACGCATGTTCTTTCTCTCCGGGTTTAAATTTCACCTCGCCCAGATCAATACAGGCTACCGGGCAAACGTGACCGCACAATAAGCATCCCACACATTTTTCCGTATTGCAGTGCGGTGTACGGGTTTCCTCATTCCATTCCATCGCCTGATGCCCACCGTCGTAACATGAGATGTAGCAGCGCCCACAGCCAACGCATTTATCCAGATGGATGTTCGGATAAACGATGTAGCTACGGTCAAGCTCCTCGGCGGGGATGATATTACTATTAGCAAGCCCCACCATCTCCTCCAGTGAGTCAAACCCTTGATCGGCGAGGTAATGTGACAGTCCGCTGATCATGTCCTCCACAATCCGATAGCCATACTGCATGATCCCGGTGGTCACCTGCAGCGTGGCCGCGCCTAACAGTAAAAACTCGGCGGCATCTTCCCAGGTCTCAATTCCCCCGATGCCGCTAATCGGGAAATCGCGCAGTTCGGGATGCGTGCGCAACTGTTGGATAAATCGCAGGGCGATAGGCTTGACGGCCTTGCCGGAGTAGCCGGAAATACTGGATTTACCGTTGACGACCGGCATCCCGATTTTCCTGTTCAGGTCGATATTAGTGATGGATTTAACCGTATTGATGGTCGCGATACCGTCCGCACCTCCGCGTTTTGCCGCCAGCGCCACTTCACACATATCACCAATATTCGGCGTCATTTTAGCCAGCATTGGCAGAGACGAGCCGCGTTTCACTGCCCGACAATATTTTTCAACCAGCTCAGGGCTTTGTCCTACATCGCTGCCCATAGCATGCGAGGTCATTTGCGGGCACGAGAAGTTACACTCGATCATGTCGGCACCTGCCTCTTCAACCAGGCGGGCCAGTTCCTGCCACTGTTCTTCGTTTTCACCCATGATCGACGCAATCAGGACCTTATCCGGGTAGTCTTGTTTCAGTCGCCGAATAGCAGCCAGATTCTCCTCCAGCGGATGCTCGGCAATTTGCTCCATGTTTTTGAAGCCAATAAAGCCGGTATCTTCTTTGGTCAGATGGTCAAAGCGCGGGGAGACTTCATTGGCAATAAAGAACCCGATCGTTTTAAAAACAATGCCGCCCCAGCCGCTATCATAGGCTTTGGCGCACATCTCATAGCAGTTGCCTACCGGAGAAGAAGAGAGGCAGAACGGGTTGGGAAATTTGACGCCGCAAAAGGTAATAGAAAGATCTTTCGTTAACATGAGCAAGCTCCCTCTAAATAGTGATGAATGGCCTGAGCGGCTTCTTTTCCGGTTTTCACGGCGTATACAACGGTTTTATCGCCTTTAACAATATCGCCCGCGGCAAACATAACCGGATCGGCGGTTTGGTAATTGTGCGTATCGATAAGATTGCGCTGTGGCTTTAACGCGGCAAAATCATCAAGCTGCGCATGTTGACCGACGGCAAGAATAATATGTTCGGCTTCAAGCGAGAGTTCTCCTGGCAGGCGTACGTGCTTAAAGGTTACGCGATTTCCACTAACCGCCACAGGCGTGAAACCGTCAATAATTGATACCCCTAATGCCTGGGTGCTGTTGAACTCTTTGTCGCTGGCAGGGAATTCGGCTAGTTCTTCACGCGCGACACAGGTGACGGACGGGCAGCCCAGCAGTTTCAGTGTACTGGCGACATCCATCGCCACATCGCCGCCGCCGATGATCAATGCACTTTTTGCGACGGTAATATCGCCGCTGGCTTGTCGGGCGCGCTGCAGGAAATCGACGGCAATTTCAACGTGATTCGCTCTCTCAAACAGAGGTAACGTTGAACCATAAGACATCCCTACGGTAACCAGTACAGCGCGATATTCAGCTTTGAGTTGCTCAATGGAAAGGGCATGGCCAACTTCGCAATTGCACGTGATGGTCACGCCCATTTCAATGATTCGGGCAATTTCAAGATCCAAAACCGATTGCGGCAAACGAAACTCAGGGATGCCATAGCGCAACCAGCCACCTGGCTGAGCCTGTTTTTCGAAGATGGTGACGTCATAACCAAGATTGCTCAGCGTTACGCTGGCCTGTAATCCTGCCGGACCTGCACCGATAATGGCGACCTTACCCAGCGTTTTTGTTGCCGGCTGATAGATTTTCATCGCGGTTTGCTGTTCAAAATCGGTAATAAAGCGCTGCAGACGCGCGATATCGATAGGTTTATCAATTCCTGAACGCGTACACCCGCGCTGGCATAATTTTTCGGTTGGGCAAACTCGAGCGCACACCGCACCGAGCGCATTATTTTCGCGGATAGTTTCGGCTGCGCCTTTAAAATTACGGAAATAAATGGAGCGAATAAATTTCCCCGGGTCGGTTTGCGCCGGGCAATCCTGGCTACAAGGGGCATCGTGACATAATAAACAGCGGGAAGCCTCTTTTATGGCTAATAAAGGGGTAAAAGCAGGCGTGAGCTCATCCAGATAATTTTGTTGTGGCATATTTTCTTCCTTAATGCTTGAGTAAATTAAGGCAAACCGTTAATAACAAAATATAAAAAGTGAAAGGCTATTCTTAAGGCTAAGCACTGCAGGAAGAGTATTCTGTGAAAGGATTCACAAATAGAAGATAGTTTGAGGGAAATGCTGGCGGGCAGCATTAATCCCTTATATTGAAATGGTAACCATTATCATAATATTAGCTATTCTCAAGTGCTAATATAACGGTAATCTCTTTAGCGATAAAAGACTAAATAAATAACCATACCGAAAGATAAACATCCGCATCCGGCATAAACTAATACATAAGACCAGAACTGTAATGGGGCTTCATTCCGGTAGGCATAAATCGGCTCACGCGCATTCTTCTTAATTTTATCTACCGCGCCAGTACGCCAGCCTTTCCAGGCTTCACGGAAACAAAAGAGGGGAATGAGCAGAAAGGCCAATACGACGAAGAGAGTTTGTACATCCATGCTTATTTTCCTTGTTTCTTTTGTAATTCGAGTAATTGTTCTGCAGTGACTGCCGGAT
Organism: Citrobacter sp. Cy070; assembly: GCF_030332245.1. Lineage (NCBI taxonomy): Bacteria > Pseudomonadati > Pseudomonadota > Gammaproteobacteria > Enterobacterales > Enterobacteriaceae > Citrobacter > Citrobacter sp. Cy070. The sequence continues at coordinate 29,636 of NZ_JAOWIG010000051.1, read as the reverse complement.
ATCCCTGAGCATCGTCAGGTACCTGATGCATGGTCGGGATGGGCACCAGCGGACCTAAAAAACGTGGCTCGCGTTTAAAAAGGTAGAGATCGGCCAGCGCACCAAAGCGAGCACCGAATTCGCGCACCCGCACGGTAAGCATATCTTTTGGCGAAGGTACCGCATAACACTGGGCCTGAATCCCCATATGTAGCGCAATAAACAACGCTCGCTCACAGTGGAATCGCTGGGTAATGATGATGAAATCGTTGGTATCGAATACTTTGCGGGTGCGTACAATCGAATCAAGCGTACGGAATCCTGCGTAATCAAGCACGATGTCAGCGGGATCGACGCCCGCGGCAATCAAGTCTTTACGCATCGTCATCGGTTCGTTATAGCTTTGCTGCGCGTTGTCGCCGCTAAGTAGCAGATAGTTTACTTTGCCGCTGTTATACGCATTTAATGCGCCCTGAATGCGGTAGCGATAATACTGATTGATGACGCCGGTACGGTAGTATTTTGCCGTGCCGAGGACAACGCCAACCTGACGGTAGGGGAGATCCTGTAATTCGTCATAGATGTAGGGGGCCGTCTTCCAGCTCATCCATCTGTCGAGTCCAAGCACAGTCAACAGCAGCAAGCCTACCAGGACTAACAGGCTGTAAAACACGCGCTTTAACATGCAGAAAACTCGTTATTTGGATGGAATTTCAATCAGGCTACTGTACCCAACGGCGGAGCGCAAGAAACAGCAGTCTGATTGAGGGGATTTTAGGCATTCTGCGTATTGCCGGATGGCGGTGTAAACACCTTATCCAGCCTACGAACTGGCGTTATTGAAACCATTAACCGAGTAGTACGCGCTCGATATTGTCGCAGCCCAGCGCATTCAGAGTGGCAGATGTCGCGTCCCACTGGATAAGCGCCGCATCCGCTTTTTCTGCCAGCACCGCACGTTGAATGTCCGGATAGTCGTAACCGTTCAGACTCAGCAGGTTTAATGCACCCTGCAACGGTGGCAGCGTTGGGTTGAAGGCGGCGTTTTCAGCATAACTGCCGCTGAAAATTTGACCATCCTTACACTCCAGCGCCACGCCGCTCGGGGATTTGCTGTACGGCATGTGGCATCTGTTGGCGGCGGCAATCGCCGCCTGGGTCAGCGCATCGCCTTGCAGCGCGAAGCCGTGATCCTGGTCATCCATCAACAGCGTTTTGATGTCGAGATCTTTTGGCCCAAAAGCGTCCGGCAGATAGTCGCGTAGTGCGTGTGGTTCACGCCCAGGCAGGTGAATACGTAAATCCAGTCCGCTGTTCAGCTCATTCATAAACTGACGGCAGTGCCCGCAAGGGGTGTAGTTGACGGTAATCGCAGCGAGTCCTTTTTCGCCACGTAACCAGGCATGGCTGATGGCGCTCTGCTCGGCGTGAACGGTTTGCTGCATTGTGGCACCAAGAAACTCCATATTCCCACCGAAATACCAGGTTCCGCTGATACCTCGTGAGATTGCGCCAACGTTGAAGTTGGACAGCGGAGTACGCGCGCAGGCCGCAGCTAAAGGCAGCAGAGCGAATGCCAGCGCGTCTTCGTCCAGTCCCGATTCACGTTTCAGCAAAGAAACCTGCTCAGCCGTCAGCATGGCGGGGAAATGTACATCCGCCAGAATAGGGGCCAGGGCTGATTGCAAGTTATCCGCGAGTTGGGCAAAAGCAGTTTGAAAACGTGGATGCATGGCGTTGCCTCATAACAATGTAATGGAACCGTAGTTTACGGGCCTGATAGGGCTTTATATGTAATCCAAATCTCATTGTTTATGCAACTAATGAAACTTAAATGAAAAATGTGCAACGCATCGCAAATAAACAGCTTAAAAATGCAGATTAGCCAACCACTGCCAGGATAACCGGGAACAGGAATGGGGCAACCAATGAGGTAATAATCCCGCAAATCACCAGCGCCAGTGAGCTAAACGCGCCTTCCTGGTAGTCCAGTTCCGCACAACGAGCTGTGCCCAGGGCGTGCGAAGCGGTGCCCATGGCCAGCCCACGAGCGGCCTTGGTGCGAATACGCATCGCATTAAGCAGGGTATGGCCAAATACGGCGCCGAGGATACCGACAAAAATAACGCATACGGCGCTGATAGCTGGAATGCCGCCAATACTGCCACCCACAGCCATAGCGATAGGCGTGGTTACCGATTTAGGCATAATAGACGCGGCAATTTGCGGTGATGCGCCCATCAACAAAGCGATTGTTGTACCTGTTACCATCGCCACAACGCTCCCGGCAAAACAGATAGCAATGATTGATTTCCAGCGGGCACGGATTTGGTGCAGCTGCTCATATAACGGATAGGCTAGCGCGACGACAGCAGGTTGCAGTAAATCGTTCAGCACCTCGCTGCCTTTGAAGTAGTGATCGTAGGGGATACCGGTCAGCATCAGAAAGGGAATAATCACCACCATGGCGACCAGCAACGGGTTCAATAGCGGCATTTTAAATCGCGCTGCCAGCTTACGTGCAGCAAAAAATACCGCCAGGGTGAGGGGTAACGACCACCAGATATACGACATCATTGTTTAGACCCTTTTTGGCCAACGATTTTGCGTTCGCCGTGAACAATGTGCGAGCTCCAGCTCACTACCAGGAATACGACCAGTGTACTGATGGTGCAGGACACCACGACCGGACCAAATTGTGCGCGTAGCAAGTCAAAGTACTGCATGATCCCCACGCCAATCGGGACAAACAGCAGGGCCATGTAACGAATCAGTACGTAGCACCCTGGGTTTACCCATTTTGCTGGTAAGATCTGTAATGCCAGTAATACAAACAGAATCAGCATGCCGATAATGCTGCCTGGAATCGTTATAGGCAGCAGTGATGCAAGAAAAATACCTGCGTAGAGGCAGGCATAAATGAGGACGAATGCGCGTAAATATTGCCAGATAATGTTCAGTGACTTGCTCATAATTGAAACCCTTGACGAGACTGATTCATCATACAATTAAACTTTAAAACGTGCTACCGATCACATCATGAATTCTAAGCATAGTGGAAATAGATATCAGGAACATCAGGCAATACCCCCAATCAGCATAACCAAATCTGTGCCCGGCGCTGAGACGCTTTAATCTCCTGCATAGAGACGTTACCATAGCGCCTCTCTTTTTTGCGGGTAACAATATGCGTGTTTTACTGGCGCCGATGGAAGGCGTGCTCGACTCACTGGTGCGCGAGCTGCTGACTGAAGTAAATGATTATGATCTCTGTATCACCGAATTTGTTCGCGTGGTAGATCAACTACTGCCGGTAAAAGTCTTTCACCGCATTTGCCCTGAACTGCTTAACGCCAGCCGCACGACATCCGGTACGCCGGTGCGTATACAACTGCTGGGGCAGTATCCGCAGTGGCTGGCAGAAAATGCAGCCCGCGCGGTTGAGCTGGGTTCGTATGGCGTCGATCTAAATTGTGGATGCCCGTCGAAACTGGTGAATGGCAGCGGCGGCGGCGCAACGTTACTGAAGGACCCTGAGCTGATTTACCGTGGCGCTAAGGCCATGCGTGATGCGGTTCCGGCCCATTTACCGGTGACGGTAAAAGTGCGTCTGGGCTGGGACAGCAGTGACAGGCAATTCGAAATTGCTGATGCCGTCCAGCAGGCCGGTGCCAGCGAGTTGGTGGTACACGGTCGAACCAAAGAACAGGGCTATAAGGCCGAGTACATTAACTGGCAGGCCATTGGCGAGATTCGCCAGCGTCTCAATATCCCGGTTATCGCGAATGGTGAGATCTGGGACTGGCAAAGCGCACAGGACTGTATGGCCATCAGCGGATGCGATGCCGTCATGATCGGGCGCGGTGCGCTTAATATCCCGAATTTGAGTCGCGTGGTGAAATATAATGAACCGCGTATGCCATGGCCTGAAGTCGTGACGTTACTGCAAAAATATACCCGACTGGAAAAACAAGGTGATACCGGGCTGTATCATGTGGCGCGTATCAAACAGTGGCTGGGCTATCTTCGTAAAGAATATGTTGAAGCGACAGAACTGTTTCAGGAAATTCGGGCTTTGAATAATTCACCGGATATTGCACGCGCGATTCAGGCCATCACAAGTGTTGCCTGATTTATTGCCGGATGGCGGCAATTTGTTCAACCGATGGACCCCATTCATCCAAACCTGGTTTTATCTTTAATCCACCCCTGGCTGAGCGGCGCGGTATAAATAGGATGTTCAGCGGAGAAAACCAGCATTCCGCACGGTATTAATGATTGGTAAATGGTTTGCAATAATCGTTCTATATCGTGCAAATAATGCAGTGCCAGTGAGCTAAATCAAGAATATTTTTTCCCTGTAGGGGAGGGAGCATGGCTTGTATTGTTGGCCACTCTGGTGCGCCGTCGAGTCCCTTTACTGAACGATCCAGCGTGGCATATCCGGCAAAGAATGTCGGGTCATCATAGATATTTTGTGACATTACGCCTCCATTTATAATTTATTGGAATTATTTTGACAGAACCATTTACCATGTATATGTTTCTTTACTATGTGATTTTATTTCAAAAGATGTATTGCCACGCGTAACTAAAAAAGAGAATGCGATAAGTCGTACTCTCTGTGCATCTTTTCTTACCTGTATATTCCCATGAATCGTAACTCTGTTCTTGTTGCAACGGCATGTTTGCCGCTGCTTATTTTGATGGTCGGTTGTGCGCCTATGCATGACAATCGTCAATCGCTGTCACAGCAGACGCCCGCTGTGAACGTTGACTCCGCGTTGCCCGCGGCATTAAAAAATGGTTGGCCGGACAGCCAATGGTGGAAGGCGTATCACGATCCACAGCTGAATGCGTTGATTGACAGCACCCTGAAGAATTCTCCAGACATGCAGGTAGCAGAACAGCGCATTCAACTGGCAGAAGCGCAGGCTAAAGCGGTTAAGGCGCAGGATGGTCCAGAAGTTGATTTTTCCGCAGACGTTGAACGTCAAAGAATGTCGGCAGAAGGTTTAATGGGACCGTTTGCCATTACCGATCCTGCTGCAGGCACGACCGGGCCGTGGTACACCAATGGAACCTTTGGTTTAACCGCAGGCTGGAACCTGGATCTGTGGGGTAAAAACCGGGCTGAAGTGGCGGCGCGTATTGGCGAGGTGAAAGCGCGTGAGGCTGAACGTGAGCAAACTCGCCAGCTACTGGCGAGCGGCGTATCGCGTTTGTACTGGGAGTGGCAGACACAGGCGGCGCTTAAAACCGTGCTGACGCAGATTAAAACCGAGCAACAGAACGTCATCACCGTCGATCGTCAACTGTATCAAAACGGGATTACCTCTTCTGTCGAAGGTGTTGAGACGGATATCGATTCCAGTAAAACGGAGCAGCAGCTGAACGATGTCAGCGGCAAAATGAAGGTGATAGAGGCGCGGCTGAGCGCACTGACCAACTCGCAATCTTCCGTCATGAAGCTTAAAGCAACGACGCTACCGGCGGTAGAAAGCCAGCTACCGTCACAGCTTGGTTATTCGCTGCTGGCCCGCCGCCCTGATTTACAGGCCGCGCATTGGTACATCGAGTCATCGCTGAGCAGCATTGATGTGGCAAAAGCGGCATTCTATCCGGACGTTAACCTGATGGCGTTTTTACAGCAGGATGCGCTGCATCTGAGCGATTTATTCCGCCATTCCGCACAGCAGATGGGCGTGACGGCTGGACTGACGCTGCCTATTTTTGATAGCGGCAGACTGAATGCGAATCTCGATATCACGAAAGCGCAGAGTAACCTGACGGTGGCAAATTACAACAAGGCAGTGGTCGATGCGGTGAATGACGTGGCGCGTGCGGCATCACAGGTAGAAACGCTGGCGCAGAAGAACCAGCATCAGCAGCAAATTGAACATGACGCACAGCGCGTCGTGGGGCTTGCGCAGGCACGATATAGCGCCGGTATTATTGCGGGTTCCCGGGTTAGCGAGGCCAAAATTCCGGCATTACGCGAACAGCTTAATGGTCTGGTTCTGCAGGGACAGTGGCTGGATGCTTCTATACAGCTGACCAGCGCACTGGGCGGCGGTTACCGCGCCTCCTGATAGTCTGACCCGGCAGAAGCCTCTGTCGGGTCAATTTGCGTGTTCTTTGCGTTTACTTCGCCGTTTCATCCACCAGCGGGCAGCCACTACAACGCCGATAACCAGAACCAACCACACCCCATGTTTAATATGCTGGTCGAGGCTATGCAACCATGGGGCAATCACTTCACCGCCCACATAGCCGAGCGTGGTAAACAGCAATGCCCAGACAAACGCCCCCAGGATATTCAGTGGGATGAAAATCTTCGGTGGCAGGTGGCTGGCCCCAATCAGCAACGGGCCAATGACGCGAAAACCGTACATAAAGCGCGTGCCGACCACAAACAGGTAGGGACGCCGTTGGATCATCTTCTGCGCGTAGTGGATTTTTGCCCGATGACGCGAGAAACGACGTAAGATTTTGCCGCCAAAACGACGCCCAAGTAAGAAGAGTAACTGATCGCCAATCATCCCACCCAACGCGACGGAGAGTACCACCAGCGGAAATTTAAGAATTCCCTGATGCGCAGCAACACCGCCTAGCAAGGTAATGGTTTCGCCTTCGGCAAGGCTGCCAATAATCAGCGCCGCATAGCCGTATTGCTCAACATAATGCGTTATATCCATACGTTGTATGACCTCCACGTTCCATAGCATACACCCAGTGAATAGTTCATGCCGGAAAAGCAGCAACTCAGCGTATCGGTATTTTTCATGTGTACATAAAATAATCAAAAGCTGAATTATACTTGAAGTGTTGAGGTCCGGAGCTGACAAGAAGGGGGCGGTATGAACCATGTCTGGGGGCTGTTTTCCCATCCCGATCGTGAAATGCACGTGATCAACAGCGAAAACGAAAGTGTTTCGCATCACTATACCCACCATGTACTGCTGATGGCGGCAATCCCGGTGATTTGTGCGTTTATTGGCACCACGCAAATTGGCTGGAATTTTGGCGACGGCAATATACTGAAGTTATCCCTGTTTACCGGATTTGCGATGGCAATTCTGTTTTACGGCGTGATGCTGGCGGGTGTGGCCATCATGGGCAGAGTTATCTGGTGGATGGCGCGTAATTACTCGCGACGCCCGTCGCTGGCGCATTGTATGGTCTTTGCCGGATATGTTGCCACGCCGCTGTTTTTAAGCGGGCTGGTGGCGCTGTATCCGCTGGTCTGGCTGTGTGCGCTCGTGGGAACCATCGCGCTGTTTTACACCGGCTATTTACTCTATCTCGGTATTCCAACGTTCCTGAATATCACTAAAGAAGAAGGGCTGAGCTTTTCCAGTTCAACGCTGGCGATTGGCGTGCTGGTGCTGGAGGTTCTGCTGGCGATTACGGTGATCCTGTGGGGTTACGGGTACCGATTGTTCTAGGCGTACAACCTGTCTGTGCTGCGTTGTTGGCGTAAAAGTCAGCAACGCAGCATTTCGAGATGATTCTTCTGTAGCGGCAAACCTGCCGGATCGCTATGATGCCAGAGCTAGCCTGAGATAATCCTTATTTCAGGCGGTGTGCGTTGTGACGTGCGTGAACCATTATCAGAAACCTCATCATGCTGAAATTCCGAGTTTCATTATTAAGTCTTGCCCTGGTGCTGGCTGTTCCTTTTGCACCCCAAGCCGTAGCGAAAACGGCGACTACTGCAGCGGCATCTCAACCTGAGATTGCTTCCGGTAGTGCGATGATTGTTGATCTGAATACCAACAAAGTTATCTATTCGAACCACCCGGACCTCGTGCGTCCGATTGCGTCGATTACCAAATTAATGACGGCGATGGTGGTGCTTGATGCACGACTGCCGCTGGATGAAAAACTGAAAGTTGACATCAGTCAGACGCCGGAAATGAAAGGCATCTACTCTCGTGTGCGTCTGAACAGTGAGATCAGTCGTAAGAATATGCTGCTACTGGCGCTGATGTCCTCAGAAAACCGCGCAGCGGCAAGCCTGGCGCACCACTATCCGGGCGGTTATAACGCATTTATCAAGGCGATGAATGCGAAGGCGAAGTCGTTGGGAATGACCCAGACGCGCTTTGTGGAACCGACCGGGTTATCGATTCATAACGTCTCGACGGCGCGTGATTTAACTAAACTGCTGATTGCCAGCAAGCAGTATCCGCTGATTGGTCAGTTGAGTACGACGCGTGAAGACATGGCGACCTTTGCTAATCCGGCTTATACGTTGCCGTTCCGTAACACCAACCATCTGGTGTACCGTGATAACTGGAACATTCAGCTCACCAAAACTGGGTTTACTAATGCCGCTGGTCACTGCCTGGTGATGCGTACGGTTATTAATAACAAGCCGGTAGCGTTGGTGGTCATGGATGCCTTTGGCAAATATACCCACTTTGCTGATGCCAGTCGTTTACGCACCTGGATCGAAACCGGCAAGGTGATGCCTGTTCCGGCCGCGGCGCTGAGCTATAAAAAGCAAAAAGCCGCACAGATGGCGGCAGCGGGTTCAGCGACAGGTGAGCAAACCGCGCAAAACGATTAAACCGTAGGCCGGGCAAGCGAAGCGCCCCCGGCAACGTGCCCGATGGCGCTTACGCTTATCGGGCCTACGATTCTTTCCAGTACTTCTGCTTACTGGTTTTGCCAATACCCGGATTCATACTGTTGGTCGGGTCGTTTTCGCGATAAAAACGCGTCAATGTTTCAGGTGCTTTATACAGATGCCCCACGTTATGTTCTGCAGGATATTGTGCCCCGCGCTCACGCAGTAACACTAGCATTTGCTCTTTCAGTTCGTGAGCATCCACACCTTTCTTCACGATGTAATCCTGATGGAAAACATAGCACATAAAGTGGCCGTAATAGAGTTTGTGCACCAGTTTGCTGTCTATTTCCGGCGGCAGGTGCTCATACCATTCGGTATCGTTACGACGCAGCGCAATATCCAGCGCCAGAATATCTTCCACTTCATCCGCATGGACGGCCTGATATCGAATGGCCGCGCCCGCCGCTGCGAAGCGGTGCAAAAATGCCTTGCTACCTTCTTCCGGCGTACAGGCAAAGAAATCACCTTCGGCAGTTTTGAAAAACTCAGTCAGCCAGCTTTGTGCTTCAGCTACACCGCCACCGGCCATTTTTAACAGCAGGTGATGTTCGTATTTATCACGCCAGCTTTTCATCCGTGCCGGTAAATGGCTGGGGAATAAATGGCCAAACTTCTGCATCGCCCGGTCAGTAAAGTGCGGGCGGAAAATTTTCACTTTTTCCAGCATCGCATCGGTGCGGCCTTTCAGCGTAAAGAAAAACGGCATTTTGTCAGTGCCGAGTTTGTCGATCATCAGAAACGTATCTTTGCCATAGGTTTCGGCGATGTCATAGATATCGCGGTGCATATATTCACCCGCGACCGGCAGATGTTCAAATTTGGCCAGAATATGACGACGGATTTCTGTCAGCACTTCTGGCTGGTTGGTACCGATATAAAATACCTGCTGGTTTTTCTCAGCCTCAAAGGTATCCAGGCGCACGGCGAACACCGCAAGCTTTCCGGCGCAACCAGAAGATTCAAACAAACGCTCAGGGTCTGCGTTATAGCGTGCCGGCGTATCGGCCTCAATATCTCTGACGCGGGTGATGTAATCGTGATCGTGTGCATGACGCCCATCGTGCTGGACATCATCATCTTTGATCCGCTCGTCATCAAGTTTGCTCAGGATCTGCTCCGGAGTCTGACCCAGCTCGATACCCAGATGGTTGACCAGCTGCAATTTACCTTGTTCGTCAATACGCGCAAACAGCGACATTTCTGTGTATGCCGGACCACGTTGCACCAGCGATCCGCCGGAGTTGTTGCAAATGCCGCCAATTACCGAAGCGCCAATACAGGAAGAGCCGATCACAGAATGTGGCTCACGGCCAAAAGGTTTGAGCGCCTTTTCCAGCGAATAAAGTGTCGTACCGGGATAAGCCAGCACCTGTTCACCGTTGCCGATGACGTGCAGCTTATCGAGGCGCAGAGTGCTGATGATAACGATGTCGCGATCGTAATCATTGCCGCTAGGCGTAGAGCCTTCGGTCAGACCGGTATTGGCGGCTTGCATCAGGATTATTTTGTCAGCCGAGACGCAGGCGTTGAGGACACGCCACAGCTCTAATAGCGAGCCAGGGAATACGACGGCGAGCGCATCGCCCTGGCCCGAGCGGAAGCCTTTACGATAACGGGCAGTTTTGGCCGGTTCGGTGAGCAGGTGTGAATGGCCGACCAGTCGGGTCAATTCAGTCAGAAACGCTTTATTATCAATTGTTGTAATGGAAGACATTCTCCACTCCTTGTGGTGGGACTCAATATCAGGAACAAGCATAGCGCTATGTATGACAATACGCTTTCTCATTCGCATTGTCTCTGTGTTGTATCCCACTGATTCATGCTGGTTTTGAAAATTCAGAGAATATCCTTAGCTTTCTTCCCCACTCCCGTTTAGGCTTACGGCAAGCTGCGGTTTTTGTTATATTTTCGCTGCCTCGTCGGGTAGAAATTAAGAGAGAATCAACATGAAATGGCTATGTTCTGTAGGTGTCGCTGTGGGCCTGGCGTTGCAACCAGCGCTGGCGGACACCTTGTTTGGTAACCATCCACTGACGCCTGAAGCGCGGGATGCGTTTGTGACCGATTTACTCAAACAGATGACCGTGGATGAGAAAATCGGGCAATTGCGGTTGATAAGCGTCGGACCTGATAACCCGAAAGAAGCCATCCGCGAGATGATCAAAGATGGACAGGTTGGGGCGATTTTTAACACCGTCACGCGCCAGGATATCCGCAAAATGCAGGATCAGGTGATGGAACTCAGCCGCCTGAAAATTCCTCTCTTTTTTGCCTACGACGTATTGCACGGCCAACGTACTGTGTTCCCGATAAGTCTCGGCCTGGCGTCCTCTTTTAATCTCGATGCGGTCAGAACCGTTGGCCGTATTTCTGCGTATGAAGCCGCAGACGATGGTCTGAATATGACCTGGGCGCCGATGGTCGATGTCTCTCGCGATCCGCGTTGGGGCCGTGCATCCGAAGGTTTTGGTGAAGATACGTATTTGACCGCCATCATGGGCAAAACCATGGTGGAAGCGATGCAGGGGAAAAGCCCGGCCGACAGGTATTCAGTGATGACCAGCGTCAAGCACTTCGCTGCTTATGGCGCCGTTGAGGGCGGAAAAGAGTACAACACTGTGGATATGAGTCCGCAGCGTTTATTCAACGACTATATGCCGCCATACAAGGCCGGACTGGATGCCGGTAGCGGTGCGGTGATGGTGGGGCTTAATTCATTGAATGGGACGCCCGCCACCTCTGATGCCTGGCTGCTAAAAGACGTGCTGCGTGATGAATGGGGCTTTAAGGGTATTACCGTTTCCGATCACGGCGCGATTAAGGAACTGATTAAGCACGGTACCGCCTCCGATCCTGAAGATGCGGTGCGTGTGGCGATCAAGTCCGGCATCAATATGAGTATGAGCGATGAGTATTACAGTAAGTATCTGCCGGGGCTGATTAAGTCGGGCAAGGTTACGATGGCGGAACTCGATGATGCCGCGCGTCATGTACTGAATGTAAAATATGATATGGGGCTGTTTAATGACCCGTACAGTCATCTGGGGGCCAAAGAATCTGACCCACAGGACACCAACGCGGAAAGCCGTTTGCACCGTAAAGAGGCGCGTGAAGTAGCGCGAGAAAGCCTGGTGCTGCTGAAAAACCGTCTGGAAACGTTGCCGCTGAAAAAATCCGCCACCGTGGCAGTCGTCGGTCCGTTGGCCGACAGCAAGCGTGATGTGATGGGCAGTTGGTCCGCTGCCGGTGTTGCCGATCAGTCGGTAACGGTACTGACTGGGATTAAAAATGCCGTCGGTGATAAGGGCAAAGTGCTGTACGCCAAAGGGGCGAATATCACCAACGACAAAGGCATTGTCGATTTCCTCAATCTGTATGAAGAGGCGGTGAAGGTTGACCCGCGCTCGCCGCAGGCGATGATCGATGAAGCCGTGAACGCAGCGAAGCAGTCTGACGTGGTGGTTGCGGTAGTCGGCGAAGCGCAGGGTATGGCGCATGAAGCTTCCAGCCGCACCGATATCACTATTCCACAGAGTCAGCGTGACCTGATTGCCGCGCTGAAAGCAACCGGTAAACCACTGGTGCTGGTGCTGATGAACGGTCGTCCGCTGGCGTTGGTTAAAGAAGATCAACAGGCCGATGCGATCCTCGAAACCTGGTTTGCCGGGACGGAAGGCGGTAACGGCATCGCCGATGTGCTGTTTGGTGATTACAACCCGTCAGGTAAGCTGCCGATGTCTTTCCCGCGCTCTGTTGGACAGATCCCGGTCTATTACAGCCATCTCAATACCGGTCGCCCGTATAATGCGGACAAGCCGAACAAGTACACGTCGCGCTACTTTGATGAAGCGAATGGTCCGTTGTATCCCTTTGGCTATGGTCTGAGCTACACCACGTTCACGGTTTCTGATGTGAAGCTCTCCTCCCCAACGATGAAGCGTGACGGGACCGTGACGGCCAGCGTGCAGGTGACCAACACCGGCAAGCGCGAAGGTGCAACGGTTATTCAGATGTATTTGCAGGATGTGACCGCTTCAATGAGTCGTCCGGTCAAACAGCTGAAAGGTTTTGAGAAAGTGAACCTCAAGCCAGGTGAAACCCAGACCGTCAGCTTCCCGATAGACATTGAAGCGCTGAAGTTCTGGAATCAGCGTATGCAATACGATGCCGAACCGGGCAAGTTTAACGTCTTTATCGGCGTGGATTCTGCCAGAGTGAAGCAGGGCGAATTTGAGCTGCTGTAATTGATTAGCGAATAAAGGCCGGGTTTCCGGCCTTTATCTTTAGGCGTACGCGCCGTGTCTGCTTCTTATTTCTCATCTCGTTACTGCTAACGAATCCCTCTCTTACTCCCCAATTGCCAGGTTAAGCCCTGATTTTTCGACTATGCTTTTTCCTCAAGTCTCTGAAAGGGGCCGTAAAAGAATGAGGAGAGCTGCATGATAATCTCAAAAGTTTGGGTGGGTTCGCTGGCGCTGTTAGCGACGATAAGCTTGCCCTTACAGGCCGCGTCACCCGTCACGGTCGGTTCAAAAATAGATACCGAAGGGGCGCTGCTCGGCAACATTATTTTGCAGGTGCTCGAAAGCCATGGCGTGAAAACTGTCAATAAAATACAGCTTGGTACCACCCCAGTGGTGCGTGGGGCAATCACCTCCGGTGAGCTGGATATTTATCCGGAATATACCGGTAATGGCGCATTCTTTTTTAAAGATGAAAATGATCCCGCGTGGAAAAATGCGCAGGCTGGATTCGACAAAGTGAAAAAGCTGGACGCAGAGCAAAATAAGCTGGTCTGGCTTACTCCTGCACCTGCCAATAATACCTGGACCATTGCGGTACGCCAGGATGTCGCGCAAAAGAACAAACTTGAGTCCCTTGCTGATTTAGGCCGTTACCTGAAAGACGGGGGAACGTTCAAACTTGCCGCCTCTGCTGAATTTATCGAACGGGCTGACGCGCTGCCTGCGTTTGAAAAAGCGTATGACTTCAAACTCAATCAGAACCAATTGTTGTCGCTGGCAGGGGGCGATACCGCAGTGACAATTAAAGCTGCGGCGCAGCAGACCTCCGGAGTTAATGCCGCAATGGCTTACGGAACCGATGGCCCTGTTGCCGCGCTGGGGCTGCAAACATTAAGCGATCCTAAAGGGGTTCAGCCGATTTACGCGCCAGCGCCCGTCGTGCGTGAGTCGGTGCTGAAAGACTACCCGCAAATGGGGGAATGGCTACAGCCGGTATTTGCCAGCCTGGATGAAAAAACGCTGCAGCAGCTCAACGCCAGTATCGCCGTTGAGGGGCTGGATGCGAAAAAAGTCGCGGCAGATTACCTGAAGCAAAAAGGATGGGTGAAGTAACGGATTTGCAGCAGGTGCGAGTTGTGTCGAAGATATCCGTTAATCGGGTGCTATTGCTGCTGGTGGTTCTGACCGTGGCCGCAGCCGCGCTTCCTTTCATCAGTTATGCCCCTAATCGTCTGGTTTCCGGTGAAGGTTGCCAACTCTGGGAGGTCTGGCCCCACATGGCGTGGGGACTGGCGGCGACACTTTTACTGCTCGTGGTTCTATGCTTCATACCCGGTAAATCCGGCAGTGTATTGACGCTGGTTGTTGTCCAGTTACTGGTGATAGCGGCGTTGTTTATGGCCGGGAAAACGGCAACGCATCTGGCTCAGACGGGAACTTCTGTCGCCAGAACCAGCCTGGGGAGCGGTTTCTGGCTTGGGCTAGGGGTGTTGTTGCTGGCTGGCAGTGACGCCATTCGGCGTATCACCGCTCAGCCGCTGTGGCGCTGGGTGCTGCATGCGCAAATTGTCATTGTGCCAGTGGCGCTGCTTCTGACCGGCACCCTTAACGATCTTTCTCTGCTCAAAGAATATGCCAACCGCCATGATGTCTTTGATGATGCTCTGGCGCAGCACCTGACTATTCTGTTCGGTACAGTGGTGCCTGCGCTGTGTATTGGTGTGCCGCTGGGCATCTGGTGCACCTTTTCTGCTTCGCGTCAGGGGCCAATATTTGCTGTGCTGAATATCATCCAGACGATCCCCTCCGTCGCGTTGTTTGGTTTGTTGATCGCGCCGCTTGCCGGACTGGTTAAGCATTTCCCGTGGCTTAGCTTGCTCGGCGTAGCGGGAACGGGCCTGACGCCGGCGCTGATTGCGCTGGTGCTGTATGCCTTATTGCCACTGGTTCGTGGCGTGGTGGCCGGGCTGAATCAGGTTCCGCGTGATGTGATGGAAAGTGCGCGGGCGATGGGGATGAGCGCGCGTCAGCGTTTTCTTTCGGTGCAGCTTCCGTTAGCGCTACCCGTTTTCCTGCGTAGTTTGCGGGTGGTGATGGTACAGACGGTGGGGATGGCGGTCATTGCCGCATTGATTGGGGCTGGCGGATTTGGCGCGTTGGTCTTTCAGGGACTGCTCAGTAGCGCCGTTGATTTAGTGCTACTGGGTGTGATTCCGGTGGTGGTACTGGCAGTGCTGATTGATGCGCTGTTTGATTTAGGCTTAGCGCTGCTGAAGGTGACAAACGATGATTGAATTTAGCCATGTCAATAAAACCTATAACCAGCAACAGGCCGTGAGCGATCTCAATCTGCATTTAGGCGAAGGGAGCTTTTCGGTATTAATTGGGACCTCCGGTTCGGGGAAATCCACCACGTTGAAAATGATCAACCGGCTGGTCGAGCATGACAGTGGGCAGATCCGTTTTGCCGGGGAAGAGATCCGTAGCCTGCCGGTGCTGGAATTAAGACGACGTATGGGCTATGCCATCCAGTCGATTGGCTTATTTCCACACTGGACTGTCGCCCAGAACATTGCCACCGTACCACAGCTGCAGAAGTGGTCACGTGCACGTATTGATGACCGAACAGAAGAACTGATGGCGTTGCTGGGGCTGGAAACGGATTTGCGTCACCGCTATCCGCATCAGCTTTCCGGCGGCCAACAGCAGCGGGTCGGTGTGGCACGCGCGCTGGCGGCTGACCCTCAGGTATTGCTGATGGACGAACCTTTTGGCGCGCTGGATCCGGTAACACGCAGTGCGCTACAGCAGGAGATGACGCGTATCCACCGTCTGTTGGGTCGTACCATCGTGTTGGTGACGCATGATATCGATGAAGCGCTGAGACTGGCGGAGCACCTGGTGTTAATGGATGCGGGCCAGGTGGTGCAGCAGGGCACGCCGCTGTCGATGTTGACGGCTCCGGTGAATGATTTCGTGCGGACCTTTTTTGGCCACAGTGAACTGGGTGTAAGACTGCTGTCATTGCGCACGGTGGGAGATTTTACCCGTCGTGGTGAACAGTTGGCCGGTGAGCCGTTGGTGGACGAGATGACGTTACGTGATGCGTTATCTGTTTTTGTCGCCCGTGGCTGTGATGCGTTGCCGGTGGTTAATGCCCAGGGCGTGGCCCGTGGTACGTTGCATTTTCACGATCTGCTTTCGGAGACACCGCACAGTGAAACATCTGTTTGATCCTCTGCTGTGGCTCATTGCGCTGTTCCTGGTGTTGCTGGTGGGATTGCCCCACAGCCAGACACTGTTCAGCGCGTTATTTCCCCAATTGCCGCGTCCTGTTTATCAGCAAGAGAGCTTTATGGCACTGGCGCTGGCGCATTTCACGCTGGTGGGCATTTCAAGCCTGATTGCTGTCATTATTGGCGTTGGGGCAGGTGTAGCGGTAACCCGCTCATGGGGAGTAGAGTTCAGACCTTTGGTTGAAACGATTGCCGCGGTGGGGCAAACTTTTCCGCCGGTTGCGGTGCTGGCGATCGCCGTACCGGTGATGGGGTTTGGCCCGGAGCCTGCGATTATCGCGCTGATCCTGTATGGGGTGTTACCGATCTTACAGGCAACGCTGGCAGGGCTGGGAGGGATCTCTGCCAGCGTAATAGATATCGCCAGCGGGATGGGCATGAGTCAGGGGCAGCGGCTACGCAAAATCGAACTTCCGCTCGCGGCACCGGTTATTCTGGCCGGGATTCGCACGTCAGTGATTATTAATATTGGCACCGCAACGATTGCCTCTACCGTTGGTGCGAATACGTTAGGAACACCGATTATTATCGGGTTAAGCGGGTTTAATACCGCCTATGTGATCCAGGGGGCGCTGCTGGTCGCATTGGCCGCAGTCATTGTCGATCGCGGGTTTGAGCGATTAGCGTACTACCTTACCCGGCACGTAAAATAAAGGTATAACCTGCCAGCATCACGCCGCCGATACCACCGATGGCCATCAGCAGGAAGAGGGTTATAACACCGATTTTAGCTGCGCTCATTTTGTACTCCTTATGTGAATTCAAGGATTGTACACGTTTGTTAATAAAATATTAAATACCGAGTGGATAAATATCGTGACCTAACGCGCGCCACTCATCCAGTTGTTGGTGTTGTGCAGGGGTTTGGTTCTCTCCGCACCAGACGAGCAGGGTGCGTCCTTCAAACAGTTCGGGCCGTAGCTGATTGAGCGAGTGGGCCAGTACATCAACACGCCATCCTTGCTGGCTGGCAACCCAGCCTTCCAGCCATAAGCGGGTGGTATCGTGGATATTCCAGCCGACTACCAGGGCATCTTTACCCTGTTTTTTACGCGCCGAGGCAAGGCAAATCGCAATATAATTGATGAGCACACCGTCAAGGATCCCCAATAGCGCCTGAAGAATGGGCTGCTGGCATTGCAGACGTCGGCGTAAGGGAATAAACAAATGCGTATTGAGCGTTTGCGCAGGGTAATCCTGACCACGCTCTTTGATCCACAACCTGAGGCTGTGCAAATTGTTACTTTGCAAATAGCTCAATAGCGTTTCTTGTTGCTCACGCCAACCGTTATGCACATCAATGTTCTCATTGCTGAGTAACATTTTAACTTTACTGACCTGAACGCCATTATTTATCCAGCGTTTTATCTCACGGATCCTGTCAATGTCCGCATCGTTAAACAGGCGATGCCCCCCGTCTGTACGCTGAGGTTTTAGTAATCCGTAACGCCTCTGCCATGCACGTAAAGTGACAGGGTTGATATCACAAAGCAAAGCCACTTCACCTATCGTGTAAAGCGCCATCGTTGTCTCACTCTTGCTCGCGAGGTCCCAGTTTTACTTTAGACGCTCTTTTGCGAACCAGGTAGTTTTGTCTGTTTTTTGATCAAAAGAAGGGTGAGATTGTCGTCATACTCGCGCTTTCGAGTGATCGTTCTCACAAATTCCTGTTTTTTTGCAACAGTTCAAAGAAAGTTACGCGCAGCCCATGTATGTTACGCGCTTTTAAGAAATGTGTGGTTGGCGGGTATGTACGAGTTTAATCTGGTGTTGCTGCTGCTTCAGCAGATGTGCGTGTTTCTCGTTATCGCGTGGCTAATGAGCAAGACGCGCCTGTTTATCCCGCTGATGCAGGTCACTATACGACTGCCGCACAAACTTCTGTGTTACGTCACCTTCTCCATCTTTTGCATCATGGGCACCTACTTTGGGCTGCATATTGAAGACTCCATTGCGAATACTCGCGCCATCGGCGCGGTGATGGGCGGTCTGCTTGGCGGTCCTGTTGTTGGGGGACTTGTTGGCCTGACCGGCGGTCTTCATCGCTATTCGATGGGGGGCATGACGGCGCTCAGTTGCATGATTTCGACCATCGTGGAAGGCCTGCTTGGGGGACTGGTACACAGTGTCCTTACCCGACGTGGCCGTACTGATAAAGTGTTTAGTCCACTGACTGCGGGCGCGATTACCTTTGTCGCCGAGCTGGTGCAGATGCTGATCATTTTGCTGATTGCGCGTCCCTTTGAGGATGCCTTGCACCTGGTCAGTAACATTGCCGCGCCGATGATGGTGACCAATACCGTTGGCGCTGCGTTGTTTATGCGTATTCTGCTCGACAAACGCGCGATGTTTGAAAAATACACCTCGGCGTTTTCTGCCACTGCGCTAAAAGTTGCCGCCTCTACGGAGGGGATTCTGCGACAGGGATTTAACGAGGTTAACAGCATGAAGGTCGCTCAGGTGCTGTATGAAGAGTTGGATATCGGTGCGGTGGCGATTACTGACCGCGAGAAGTTACTGGCGTTTACCGGCATTGGTGATGACCACCACCTGCCAGGCAAGCCCATATCCTCTTCATATACCCAACGGGCGATTGAAACCGGAGAAGTCGTGTATGCCGATGGTAATGAAGTGCCTTATCGCTGTTCACTGCATCCGCAATGCAAATTAGGGTCGACGCTGGTGATCCCGTTGCGTGGTGAAAACCAGCGGGTGATGGGGACGATTAAACTGTATGAGGCTAAAAACCGTCTCTTTAGCTCAATTAACCGCACGCTGGGAGAAGGGATCGCCCAGTTGCTTTCCGCGCAAATCCTGGCCGGACAATATGAGCGACAAAAAGCGATGCTGACGCAGTCAGAAATCAAACTTCTGCACGCTCAGGTTAATCCCCATTTTCTGTTTAACGCGTTGAATACGATTAAAGCCGTGATCCGTCGTGACAGCGAACAGGCCAGCCAACTGGTGCAATATCTCTCGACTTTCTTTCGTAAGAATTTAAAACGACCGTCGGAAATTGTGACGCTGGCTGATGAAATTGAACACGTAAATGCCTATCTGCAAATTGAAAAGGCACGATTCCAGTCCCGTCTGCAGGTGACCTTAACGGTCCCGGAAGCGCTTGCGTATCAGCAATTGCCTGCGTTTACTCTGCAACCGATAGTCGAGAATGCGATTAAGCATGGCACTTCCCAGCTACTTGATACCGGAGAAGTCTCTATCACGGCTCGTCAGGAAGGGCAGTATCTGATGCTGGATATTGAAGATAATGCCGGACTGTATCAGCCCACGACTGAGTCCAGCGGGCTTGGAATGAGTCTGGTGGACAAACGCCTGCGGGAACGGTTTGGCGATGATTTTGGCATCAGCGTAGCCTGTGAGCCTGACCTCTTTACCCGAATTACTTTACGACTTCCCCTGGAGGAACTGGCATGATCAAAGTGCTGATTGTCGATGATGAACCGTTAGCGCGGGAGAACCTGCGGATCCTGTTACAGGAGCAAAGCGACATCGAGATAGTCGGAGAGTGTTCGAATGCGGTAGAGGCCATTGGTGCAGTACATAAGCTGCGTCCGGATGTGCTGTTCCTCGATATCCAGATGCCGCGTATCAGCGGGCTGGAAATGGTGGGTATGCTGGATCCCGAGCATCGCCCGTATATCGTTTTTCTCACCGCTTTTGACGAATATGCAGTGAAAGCCTTTGAAGAACATGCCTTTGATTATCTGCTTAAGCCGATTGAAGAAACGCGGCTGGAGAAAACGCTGATCCGTTTACGTCAGGAGCGCACGAAGCAGGATGTGTCGTTACTGCCGGAACATCAGCAGGCGCTTAAGTTCATTCCATGTAGCGGTCATAGCCGAATCTATCTGCTGCAAATGGATGATGTGGCGTTTGTCAGCAGTCGGATGAGCGGCGTTTATGTGACCAGTAGCGATGGCAAAGAAGGATTCACCGAGCTGACGCTCAGAACGCTGGAGAGCCGTACTCCGCTGCTGCGCTGCCACCGACAATACCTGGTCAACATGGCCCATTTGCAGGAGATCCGTCTGGAAGATAACGGTCAGGCTGAGCTGATTTTACGTAACGGACTGACTGTCCCGGTGAGCCGTCGGTACCTCAAAAGTCTAAAAGAGGCGATTGGCCTGTAAAACTGGTACACTGCGCGCTATTGCATCACCGACAGTTGAAGGCTCTATGCTAAGTAACGATATTCTTCGTAGCCTGCGCTACACCCTGAAAGCGAACAATAACGATATGGTGCGCATTCTTGCGCTTGCTGAGATGGAATCCACCTCAGCAGGTTTCGACACCTGGATGACAAAAGAAGATGAGGACGGGTTTGTTCGCTGCCCGGATATCATTCTCTCCGGTTTCCTGAACGGTCTTATCTATCATCTGCGTGGCAAAGATGATTCTGCGCCGGAACTGGCGATTGAACGTCGTGTTAACAACAATACGGTGCTGAAAAAACTGCGTATCGCGTTTTCACTGAAAACTGATGATATTCTGGCCATCATGACCGAACAGAAATTTCGCGTATCGATGCCGGAAATCACCGCGATGATGCGTGCACCGGACCATAAGAACTATCGCGAATGTGGCGATCAATTCTTGCGCTATTTCTTGCGCGGTTTAACTGCGCGAGTACATAACGCGAAGTCGTGATTTTTGGCCAGCGGCGCGGTGCTTGCAGGACCTACGGGATTTGTAGGCCGGGTAAGGCGAAGCCGACAGCCGGAAAAAAACAAAAAAAAGCCGGAGATTATCTCCGGCTTTTTTGTTATTTCACCTGCTGACCAGGTTTAGCACCGTCATCCGGGCTTAACAGGAAGATGTCTTTTCCGCCAGGGCCTGCTGCCATCACCATCCCTTCAGAGATACCGAAGCGCATCTTACGCGGCGCCAGGTTCGCCACCATAATAGTCTGGCGACCAATCAGGGCTTGCGGATCCGGGTAGGCGGAGCGAATACCGGAGAAGACGTTACGCTTCTCACCGCCAAGATCCAGCGTCAGGCGCAGCAGTTTGTCGGAACCTTCCACGAACTCGGCGTTTTCAATCAGCGCCACGCGCAGATCAACTTTAGCGAAATCGTCAAAGGTGATAGTGTCCTGGATAGGGTCATCCGCCAGCGGGCCGGTCACCGGTGTGGCTGCGGCTTTCACTTCTTCTTTGGAGGCTTCCACCAGCGCTTCTACCTGTTTCATGTCGATACGGTTGTAGAGCGCCTTAAAGGTGTTGACCTTGTGACCGAGCAGCGGTTGCTCAATGGCATCCCAGGACAGGTCGCTGTTCAGGAATGCCTCAACACGTTCAGCAAGCGTCGGCAGTACCGGTTTCAGGTACGTCATCAGAACGCGGAACAGGTTAATACCCATGGAGCAAATTGCCTGCAGGTCGGCGTCACGGCCTTCCTGTTTAGCCACGACCCACGGTGCCTGTTCGTCAACGTAGCGGTTCGCCACGTCGGCCAGCGCCATGATTTCGCGGATTGCTTTCCCGAATTCACGGCTTTCCCACGCTTCGCCAATTACCGCTGCGGCGTCGGTAAAGGTTTTGTACAGTGCCGGATCGGCCAGTTCAGCAGCCAGAATGCCGTCAAAACGCTTAGCAATAAAGCCCGCGTTACGCGACGCCAGGTTGACCACTTTGTTAACGATATCGGCGTTAACGCGCTGGACAAAGTCTTCCAGATTCAGGTCGATATCATCAATGCGCGAAGAGAGTTTCGCGGTGTAGTAGTAACGCAAACTGTCGGCATCAAAGTGTTTCAGCCAGGTGCTGGCTTTAATGAAGGTTCCGCGAGACTTGGACATCTTCGCGCCGTTTACCGTCACATACCCGTGAACGAACAGGTTGGTCGGCTTACGGAAATTACTGCCTTCCAGCATGGCAGGCCAGAACAGGCTGTGGAAGTAGACGATATCTTTACCGATGAAGTGATACAGCTCGGCGTCGGAGTCTTTCTTCCAGTACTCATCAAAGCTGGTTGTGTCGCCACGCTTGTCGCACAGGTTTTTGAACGAGCCCATGTAGCCAATTGGCGCATCCAGCCAGACGTAGAAATACTTGCCCGGTGCATTCGGGATTTCAAAACCGAAGTACGGTGAATCGCGGGAAATATCCCACTGCTGCAGGCCGGATTCAAACCACTCCTGCATTTTGTTCGCCACTTGCTCCTGCAACGCACCGCTGCGCGTCCACGCCTGCAGCATTTCGCTGAACGACGGCAGGTCAAAGAAAAAGTGCTCGGAGTCACGCATTACCGGCGTCGCGCCAGACACAACGGATTTCGGCTCGATAAGTTCAGTCGGGCTGTAGGTTGCGCCGCAGACTTCACAGTTATCGCCGTACTGATCCGGAGATTTACATTTCGGGCAGGTGCCTTTAACGAAACGATCCGGCAGGAACATACCTTTTTCCGGGTCGTAAAGCTGGGAAATCGTACGGTTCTTAATAAAACCGTTCTCCTTCAGGCGTGTGTAAATCAGCTCAGACAGCTCACGGTTCTCTTCGCTGTGCGTTGAGTGGTAGTTGTCATAGCTAATGTCAAAACCTGCAAAATCAGTCTGATGCTCCTGACTCATTTCACCGATCATCTGCTCTGGCGTGATCCCAAGCTGCTGTGCTTTCAGCATGATTGGCGTACCGTGTGCGTCGTCCGCGCAGATGAAGTTAACCTGGTGGCCGCGCATTCGCTGGTAACGGACCCAGACATCAGCCTGGATGTGCTCCAGCATATGGCCGAGGTGGATTGAGCCGTTGGCGTACGGCAGCGCGCACGTTACCAGAATTTTCTTCGCGACTTGAGTCATAGTGGGCAATTACTTCTTTTGTAGTGAAAAGGGCTTTGATAGTACCAAAATGGTAATTACTGCGCCAAGCGATAAGGGCATTTATCCGTAAATGAATAATTGTTGCGGTTGGAGTAAACTACCTGGTGACTATTGTATATTCAGAACAACAAAAAGGAGTCGGGATGAACGCACAATCCCAGGCCAAATCACCAGAGACCCTGCGCGCGATGGTTGCCGGGACGCTGGCGAATTTTCAGCATTCAACCCTGAAGCATAATCTGACGACGCTTAAAGCGTTGCATCACGTCGCCTGGATGGATGACACGTTGCACGTTGAGCTGGTCATGCCGTTTGTCTGGCATAGCGCGTTTGAGGACTTAAAAGAGCAATGTAGCGCCGATCTGCTGCGCATTACCGGTGCGAAAGCCATTGACTGGAAGCTGTCGCATAACATCGCGACGCTGAAGCGTGTGAAAAACCAGCCGGGTATTAATGGTGTGAAAAATATCATCGCCGTCAGTTCGGGTAAAGGCGGTGTGGGTAAATCCTCTACCGCCGTGAACCTGGCGCTGGCGCTGGCTGCGGAAGGAGCGAAGGTAGGTATTCTGGACGCCGATATTTATGGTCCGTCTATCCCGACAATGCTTGGTGCGGAAAATCAGCGTCCAACCTCGCCAGACGGCACTCATATGGCGCCGATCATGTCTCACGGTCTGGCGACGAACTCCATTGGTTATCTGGTCACTGACGATAACGCGATGGTGTGGCGCGGCCCGATGGCCAGTAAAGCGCTGCTGCAGATGCTGCAGGAAACCTTATGGCCAGATCTGGATTACCTGGTACTGGATATGCCGCCGGGTACGGGTGACATCCAGTTGACGCTGGCGCAGAACATTCCGGTAACGGGTGCTGTTGTGGTGACTACGCCGCAGGACATTGCGCTGATCGATGCGAAAAAAGGCATCGTGATGTTCGAAAAAGTGGAAGTACCAGTGCTGGGTATTGTTGAAAATATGAGCATGCATATTTGCAGCAACTGCGGTCATCATGAACCGATTTTCGGCACGGGTGGCGCGCAGAAACTGGCCGAGCAGTATCATACCCAACTGCTGGGACAAATGCCGCTGCATATTTCCTTGCGTGAAGATCTCGACCGCGGTATGCCGACGGTTATCAGTCGTCCCGACAGTGAATTCACCGCGATTTACCGCAGCCTGGCAGGGCGTGTTGCTGCCCAGCTTTACTGGCAGGGAGAAGTTATCCCTGGTGAGATCGCCTTCCGCGCCGTGTAATTAACAGTGTTACAAATATTCACCACATCAATAATATATTGATGTGGTGAATATATTGAGCTAAAAAGTCCACGATATATTTCATCCTGCCTTAATAAACCATGTCTTTTTCTGAATGAACGCCCTCAATGCATCATTGTAATTGATCAAATTGATCTCATTAATCTATAATTTCCATTGGATTGAACAGCGCGTTTCACCCGTATTACGCTGACAGGCCATCTGCATATTATTTGATGTTAACCACAGAGGTGACGATAAAAATGAAAATTAGCTCGCTGATGGGAACTATAATTCTGACTTATGGAATAAGTGCATCTGCGTTTGCTTCCGATACCGCGACCTTAACAATCAGTGGACGAGTAACCGAACCAACCTGTAGTACCGATGTTGTGAATAACGACGTGCAACAGCGGTGTGGTAAGACGTTCCATTTTTCAACTGTTAACAATGTCGCTTCTTCACCAGCACGTGGGGTGGTGACGGAAATGGTTACAGTCCCTGGCGATACCACGCGACAGATCGTACTCAATCGCTACGATTAAAAAGAACGCCTTTATTAACCACATATCATTTTAATGAATGATATGTGGTTTTCTATGCATAGAATAAATTTATCCAGACAGTTAATCGCATAAATTTATTAATCCTGAAAATAATACAAATCCTGATTTATTTGTTACATGTATATTGCGATTTGTAACTTGTTTTAAATCAATAAAACAACGTGTTTACATTGCGGCAACGTTTCACCTGTGAGAATTTAATTTCAAGAGATAACCCCTCTTAACAAATCGAAATTAATTCATTAAGGAAGATATTATGAAACGTTCAATTATTTCTGCTGCTGTCTTGTCTGCTGTATTTATGAGCGCTGGGGTTTTTGCTGCTAATAATGAAGAGGGTACTCTAACTATTAATGGGGAAATTAAAGGATCTTCTTGCTATTTTGACAGTGGCAAAGACTCTGAAATTCTTCAATTGAATGCCGTTGATGCATCACTTTTCGCCAATAAAGCGGTCGGGGAGGTGGTTGAAGGCAATGCCCAAAAAGCAACAAATATGAAGATAATTTGCCCTGGGAATTCGAAGTTAACAAGCATTAATATCACAAATGTTGTTTTTGGTGATGGCGGCATTATTAAACCGTCAACAGGGGCGGATACTAACGTTGGTTTCAAACTTAAAATGGACGAAAAGCATATTGATAAAACTGGCGTTATTGATATTTCATCTTTAAATAAAACGCTGGGAGGGGAAGGGGAGATCTATACTTTGAATTTTGATGCCGACTATTCTCGATTGAATTTAAATCCGGTTAAAAATGGTCAACTTAGCGCCACAGTCACTTTTTCTGTTTCGGCTGAATAAATTATTTTGCCGGTAATTATTACCGGCATTATTTTGGATGGCACCGTATGAAACGAATATTTATCTCAATGCTTGTGATATGCTCTTTTTCTGGACACGCAGGGATCGTGATTTATGGTACTCGCGTAATCTACCCAGCAGAAAAAAATGAAGTTCTGGTACAGTTGATGAACCAAGGGGAGCGTTCGTCACTGGTGCAATCATGGATTGATGACGGCAATACGTCATTACCGCCGGAAAAAATTAACGTACCCTTTATGCTTACACCTCCAGTAGCGAAGATTCCCGGAGATTCAGGCCAGCAGTTGAAAATTAAAAAAATGCCGAATACGCTGCCTAACGATAAAGAGAGTTTATTTTTTCTTAATGTACTGGATATTCCACCGAATAATCCTGATAGCGCCGGAAAAAATGTACTCAAATTCGCCATGCAGAATCGAATTAAACTTTTTTATCGGCCAAAAGGTATTGCCGCCGTTAATAAAAATACTTTCCATAAACTGGCGTTAACACGCAGTGGTAATAGTTATTCTATCAGAAATGATGCTGCTAACTGGGTTACGGTGACAGAAGTTAAAGCTAATAATGTCAAAATCAACAATGAAAGTATTATGCTTGCTCCGCTCTCCAGTGCGAATGTGGTATTGAAAAATACTAATGCCAATCAGTATAAAATGACCATTATTGACGATCACGGCAATTATATTAGTGATAACGTCAGCCTAAAATAACAGGAGCTGGTTATGTTAAGGATGACTCCGCTTGCTTCGGCAATACTGCTGTTGTTGGTTGGCATTGACGCCCAGGCCGCAGAAGATACGTTTGACACCCACTTTATGATGGGCGGTATGAAAGGCGAAAAAGTCTCAAATTTTCGCCTCGATGATAACCAACCACTGCCAGGCCAATATGATATTGATATCTACGTCAATAAGCAGTGGCGTGGTAAGTATGAAATAACCGTTAAGGATAATCCGGATGACACCTGTTTATCCCGTGACGCATTAACGCGTCTGGGGATAAATACACAAGCATTGGACCAGCAGAATGAATGCCCAACCCTAAAGCAGGCGGTACAGGGAGGCAGTTACGCCTGGAATATCGGCACGTTTCGTCTTGATCTCAGCGTACCGCAGGCGTATGTCGATGAGCTTGAGAATGGCTATGTTCCTCCGGAAAACTGGGATCGTGGCATCAATGCCTTCTATACCTCGTACTATGCCAGCCAGTATTACAGCGACTATAAGGATTCTGGTAACAGTAAAAGTACCTATGCACGCTTTACCAGTGGGTTAAATCTGCTGGGCTGGCAGTTGCATTCCGATGCCAGCTATAACAAAACCGATGACAGCAACGGGGAGTGGAAAAGTAATACCCTGTATCTGGAACGTGGCATCCCGCAAATTCTGGGCACTCTGCGTGCCGGGGATATGTATACCTCATCAGATATTTTTGACGCAGTGCGCTTTCGTGGCGTGCGGCTGTATCGCGATATGCAGATGCTGCCAAACTCAAAGCAGAATTTTACGCCGCTGGTTCAGGGGATTGCGCAAAGCAACGCGCTGGTTACCATCGAACAAAACGGTTTTGTGGTTTACCAGAAAGAGGTTCCGCCTGGCCCGTTCTCCATTGCTGATTTGCAGCTGGCTGGAGGGGGAGCGGATCTTGACGTCAGTATCAAAGAGGCTGACGGCTCGGTAACAACCTATCTGGTACCGTACGCTGCGGTGCCCAATATGCTGCAGCCGGGGGTCTCAAAATATGATTTTGCCGCTGGACGTAGCCATATCGAAGGCGCCAGCAACCAGACCGATTTTGCGCAGATGAGCTACCAATACGGGCTGAATAATCTGTTAACGCTGTATGGCGGCACCATGCTGGCAGATAACTACAATGCGTTTACGCTTGGAACCGGCTGGAATACACGTATCGGCGCGATTTCCGTCGATGCGACACAATCGCACAGCAAACAGGATAATGGTGATGTGTTTGACGGGCAGAGCTACCAGATTGCCTATAACAAATATTTGACGCAAACCGCCACCCGTTTTGGCCTGGCAGCTTATCGCTACTCATCACGGGATTATCGGACATTTAACGATCATGTCTGGGCAAACAATAAGAACAACTACCATCGCGATGAAAATGATGTGTACGACATCGCGGATTATTACCAGAATGATTTTGGTCGTAAAAACAGCTTTTCGGCTAACGTCAGCCAGTCTTTGCCGCAAGGTTGGGGCTCGTTTTCGCTCAGTACGCTGTGGCGCGATTACTGGGGACGGAGCGGTAACAGTAAAGATTATCAGGTGAGTTATTCCAATAGCTGGCAACGGATTAGCTATACCTTTTCCGCCAGCCAGACTTACGATGAAGATCATCATGAAGATAAACGTTTTAACGTCTTTATCTCTATACCTTTCGATTGGGGAGATGATATTAGCGCTCCACGCAGGCATTTATATGTGTCTAATTCCACGACGTTTGATGATGATGGTTTTGCGTCCAACAATACCGGACTTTCGGGCACCGCAGGCAGTCGCGATCAGTTTAACTATGGGGTGAATCTGAGCCATCAGCGGCAGGGTAGTGAAACAACAGCAGGCGGCAATCTGACGTGGAATGCGCCAGTTGCGACGCTTAACGGCAGCTACAGTCAGTCGTCTAAATACACACAAACTGGCGGCAGTATTTCAGGTGGCCTTGTGGCCTGGTCTGGTGGCGTGAATTTAGCCAACAGACTGTCAGAAACGTTTGCCGTCATGCATGCGCCTGGTCTGGAAGGGGCGTATGTGAACGGGCAGAAATATCGCACCACTGACCACAATGGCGTGGTGGTTTACGACGGCTTAACGCCTTATCGCGAAAACCATCTGATGCTGGATGTGTCCAATACCAATAGTGAAACCGATCTGCAGGGGAACCGCCGCAACGTTGCGCCATATCGCGGTGCGGTAGTGCTGACAACATTTGATACTGACCAGCGTAAACCGTGGTATATCCGGGCGCAGCGCCCTGATGGTTTACCGCTGACGTTTGGTTATGAAGTTGAAGACAATCATGGACACAATATTGGCGTAGTAGGCCAGGGAAGCCAGCTTTTTATTCGCACCAATGAAGTGCCATCGGTGATAAAAGTGGCGGTCGATAAACAACAGGGACTTTCATGCTCAATCACTTTCGGCAAAACGATTGATGAAAGTAAAGTTTATATTTGTCGGTGAGAGGTGGATATGAAATATTTGTTTTTTTTAATTGCATTAATTAGTTTTGGTGCAAGTAGTCATTGTTATATTTCTAATGGGGCTGAAACCTATGTGTCTGGCGATGAATTAAAGCTTAATAATATGAAAGGCAATGTTGTCAATATATCCAATTTTAAATTTACGCATAAGCCTATATGTAGAAATTTATTTGACATGGGGGGGGGGAACTGTATTTAGTATAGAATTTCCTAGGGAAACCTATTATGTATACCATGCTGATGCTGGTGACATATATTTGAGGGCTACATTTTCTTCTGACCCTGCACATATCTTGTATGATAAAAAAAACTCTTTTACAGAGATGGATATAGGAAAAATAAATAAGGCAGAAATTACCTTAACTTTTGATGTTGTTTCAAAAGCTACTGGGGTAAGTCAAAAGGCAAAAAATATAAATGAAGGCATCCAGGGTGATGCTGCCAACTTACTGATTTAGTGTATGATGGTGTTTTTGAGGTGCTCCAGTGGCTTCTGTTTCTATCAGCTGTCCCTCCTGTTCAGCTACTGACGGGGTGGTGCGTAACGGCAAAAGCACCGCCGGACATCAGCGCTATCTCTGCTCTCACTGCCGTAAAACATGGCAACTGCAGTTCACTTACACCGCTTCTCAACCCGGTACGCACCAGAAAATCATTGATATGGCCATGAATGGCGTTGGATGCCGGGCAACTGCCCGCATTATGGGCGTTGGCCTCAACACGATTTTACGTCACTTAAAAAACTCAGGCCGCAGTCGGTAACCTCGCGCATA